>DAIPLC010000010.1:0-17313 GCA_036769405.1 Acidimicrobiales bacterium | reverse complement strand
AGATAGCGCAGTGGGTCTTCGTCAACTTCCTCCACAACGAGTGCCTGCTCGATGCAATGGAGGATGTCTTCGTCTCCAATCCCGTGCTTGCGCGCTGAATTCAAGATTTCCACCATAGTATTGTACTACGAAACTCAGAATTGCGACGAGTTTCCCGGAAACCAAATAGTTTCCAAGGTTGCCAAATTGTCCGAATCGCTGATCGGCTCAGAGTTGGCCCCCAGGCTCGACCGGTTGCGCCACAGTAGGCCATTCCTTATTTCGGGAAGAAGAACTCGATGGCGATGCCATCGGGAGTGCGGGCAGTCACCGTCACAGCGTATGGCACGTCCTCGATGGGACCGTGGGGTAGCCCAGGGCGTCGAGCTTGGCCGCCCATTCGCCCACTTCCTCGGGGCTGGCGCACTCGAAGCCGAGGTGGTCCAGTCCGGGCTGAAGGTGGTTGAACGTACTGGACTTGTCCGCCGCGTGAGGGGACATCACCGCGATGCGGAGATCGTCGAGAGCCGACCAGGTCATGCGCGTGCGAGCGAAGTCCTCGAACTCGCGCTCGACGATGTCGGCCGGACCGAAAACGTTCTGGAACCATTCGGTGTTGGCCTTGATGTCATTAACCGTCAAGGTGATGTGGTGAATGGGATACGTTGCGCTCATGGTGGTTCCTTTGGTTCGACGGGTAGCGATGCCGCTCGCTGCCTACATGCCTCCTCCGGCTACTTTCTCACCAGTCGCCCAAGGTCGCTACTCCTGGCAGGGGACGACGACCGCCGCTTGCCAACCCCGCAGCGAATTCATGATTGCCACGGCGTCGGCCTGCTGCACGTCAGCGACGGTCAAGGTTCGCTCACGAAGTTCACCTAGCTCCAGCAATCGCCCTCGTTCGACGCCGGGCAGTAGTCCACTCTCGAGCGGCGGTGTCCACCACACGCCGTCAATGAGGGCGGCCACGTTGGCCCGCGTGGTCTCAGTGACCTCGCCACGCTCATTGACAAGTAGGGCGTCGTCGGCGTGGGGGTGACGGGCACTGCGTTCTTCATAGACCTGCCGTTGGGTGGTCTTGTGAAAGAGGTAGGGCGACGTCGAGTCAACCGGCACCTGATCGATGCAGAGACGAAGAGGGCCAGTTCGCGAGAGTGGCAGCGGCGAGGACTCGCAGACCAGCTCCCCAGTGGGGTGAAGGAGTACTTTCAGGCGGGAGTTGGGGCGAGTCGAGGCGTAGCGAGTGATCTGTTCCACCACGTCGTGCGGCATCGCATGAGAAAAGTAGGTGGCGGAGTCGCGGAGTCGGGCCACGTGACGGGCAAGATTTCGCACCTCGCCAACGCCGACGAACATCGTTTCAAAGAGCGCGGGCAGGTCTCGGTCGCTCGCGTCGTGGGTCCAGAGTGACTGGGCCTTTAGCTGCAGCTCAGCCCACTCCTGGGACGCCACCGAGTCCCACGTAATGCCGCCACCCGCGCCATAGGTCACCTCACCGGCGCGATGATCAATCACGGCCGTCCGAATAGCCACCGAAAAATTCGCCTCAATTGTGTCGCCCGAGGGACGCACGACACCCACCGCACCACAGTAGAGGCCCCTCGCTGACGACTCCACGCGGCTGATGTGTCGCATCGTGGAAGCCTTCGGTGCGCCGGTAACGGAGGCGCAGGGAAAGAGTGCCCCGAAAATGTCGACGAGACCACACTCGGGTCGAAGCGTGGCGGTCACGGTGGAGGTCATATGCCACATCGTCGGGTGCCGTTCGATTTCGCACAGTATGGGCACCTGAACACTGCCGGTAGTCGCAATCAGGGCTAGGTCGTTGCGCATCATGTCGACGACCATGACGTTTTCCGACTGCTCCTTTGCGGAGGCTCGAAGGGATTGCCCGACGGCGTCATCGTCGGCCAACCACCGACCGCGGGGCGCGGTGCCCTTCATCGGCTGCACCATCAGGACACTGTCGTTCAGAGAAAAGAAGCGCTCCGGTGAGGCGCAAACTACCGACCACTCGTCGGTTTCAATCAGGACGTGCTGACCCGTGGTGTACTGCTGACTCAGGTGTGTGAACAGGTCGTTTGGTGACTCGTCACTCCCCCAGGGTCGCCGAAAGCGTGTGGTGAGGTTCGTGAGGTACGTTTCCCCCCGACCAATCGCCGCACGAACGGTCTCGACCGCCTCCTGGTGAGCGACCTCATCTATGTCACAACGCCACGACGATGCCCCCGGCGCCGGACGGGCATCGAGCCTCACTTCTTCGGTCGCTACGGCCCGATCAAAGAGTGCAAACCACGCCAGCGGCACCGACAACGACGCTCCCCGCACCGTGAGAGCCCGATCAAAGGCCGGCGCGGCCTCGTAACTCACGAAACCAACGGCCGTGAAGCCGGCGCGAACCGCTCGTTCGACATCGACGAGTACCGACGCCACCTCATCAAGTGCGTGGGCTTCAAAAATGCCCTGGCACTCTTCGTAGTGCACTGTCGAGCGAACCGAGCCGTGAACTTCGTCGACGCGGCAACGGATTCGCGCGAGCCCGTCGGGTCGCTTCAGCGACCGAAGCGTCGAGGAGCCATCGATTGGTGCCACTGAGTTATCGCTGAACCTCGAGCAACAACGTGACGAGGGAAATGACGGCGAGCAGCGCCGCGGGGAAGAGGTCCTTCACCGTTTCCTTCGCGCGTAGGTGGGCGATGACCGCACCAAGAAAGTACAAAACGAGCCCGGCGGCCGCGGCGAGACCAGCGGCCTTGGCCCAGATACCGACGAGAAGACCCAGGGCGGCGAGGAGTTCGAGAACGGCGAGGAGTGGCATTTGAGCGGGCGTGACGCCGACCTTGGACAAGGTCGCGGTCACGTCGGGGCGCTTCGTCAGCTTTCCGACGGCCGAAAACGTTACCGCTACACCAATAAAACCACCAACAATGTCAAGGGCAATGGACATTGCGACCTCCTTCTCTCGTGACCACGCTACTAAAGAGGGTTTCGCGGACCAGCGCAAAAAGCAGATGACCCACTCCCTCGTCACCGAAGGAGTGGGTCATCTGATGAAACTGCGTAGGAACACCACTACCCCCACGCAGACCTTTACCTAGGGAGTGCAAGCACTCCCCGCTGCGGTGCAGCTGTTAGGCGATCCATTGCCGACCACGTTGAAGTACACCGGGTAGGCCGCGCCGGCGGCGATGCTCGGTGCACTGAGAGGTGCGGTGACGGTAACGGTGGTGACCCCAGCGTTCAGGCTGGTGGTGTAACTGGCGTTCCAGAGGTTCGACAGCGTCGTGCCCACGGGCAACTTGAAGCTAAAGGTCCAGCGGTTGGTGCGCGAACCAATGGTGTAGGTCTGACGGTTACTCACCGCGTACTGACCGGAGTAGCCACCAGGCCACTTCAACGTCTTGACGAAGAGGTAGTGCAGTGAGGCACTCTGCGTCGCGGACTGCGGGGTCGCCGCCTTCGATGCGCTCGACGCTACCGAGGTGCCGCCGAGGCTGGTCGCGGTCACCGTAAAGGTGTAGGCGACGTTGTCGGTGAGACCGGTGAAGGTGCAGGTCAGCGCCGTCGTCGTGCACGGCGCAGGCAGCGTCACACCCGAGGCGTTGGCCGTGACCGTGTAGCCAGTGACGGGTGATCCGCCGTTGGTGTGCGGGGCCAACCAGGCCACCACGATTGACTCGTTGCCCGCCGTTGCGTGGACCCAGACCGGCGCACTCGGCGCACTCAATGGCGTCGAGGTGGTTGAGGTCGAGGTAGTCGAGGCGTAGCCCGCGGCGGTGACGGCGGTCACCGAGAAGGTGTAGGCCGTCCCGTTACTCAGGCCAACGACCACGCACGACGTGGTCGTGGTGTAGCAGTCATTGCCGCCGGGTGAGGCCGTCACGATGTACCCGGTGACGCTGGAGCCACCGAGGACGGTCGGGGCGGACCACGAGATTGTGGCCGACTGCGAGGCCGTCGTCACACTGGTGATGGTGACCGTACCGGGTGCTTCGTACACCACGACGGCGCCCGAAGCGGCCGAGGCGGCACTCGTGAAGGGGACGGCGTTGGTCGTCGTCGCGGTGAAGGTGTAGCTCGCGCCGTCAGTCAGACCAGTAAAGGTGCACACTAGGCCAGTGGCGACACAGGGCGACGGCAACGTGCCGGTGGCACTGTGGGCCGTCACGGTGAAGCCGGTGAGGGCGACACCACCCGTGTTGTAGGGAGCGCCCAGAGTGACGATCACGCTGGTACCCGAGACGGCCACGTTCAGAATGCTTGGTGCATCGGGCGTGCCGACGGGCATGACCGTGTTGGAGGCCGTCGAGTACGAGCTCGATACGCCGGCTGAGTTGATGGCGCGCACCACGAAGGAGTAGTTCGTGCCATTCGTCAGACCAGTGAAGGTGCAGGAGTTCGAGCTGAGTGCCGCACCCTTGACGGTGCAAGTTCGCCACGATGCGCCCACGACACTGACGACGTAGGAGAAGGCCGCGCCTGATCCCCAGCTCGTCGGCGTCGTCCAGGTGACGGTGGCGGTACCACTGCTCTGCGTAGCGGTAATGCCCGTGGGTACGGTGGGCGACGTCAGCGACGACACGCCACCCATCATGAAGCCAGTGACCGCGTCGGGACCGGTGGTGGTGAAACCAATGGTGACGGACTGACCTGGGTAGAGCAGGGGCGTGTCCGCCAGAGCAGTGACGGTGACCAAGGTGCCACCGACAGTCGCAGACGTGGCGTAGTCAGCACCCCAGAGGCTCGACAGCGACGTGCCCGTGGGAACGACGAAGGTGAAGGTCCATGGCACGTCGGGAGTCCCGACGTTGAGGGGCGAGGTGTCCGTCAAGGTAATTGACGAGTTGTAACCATTGCCCCACCAGTCCGACGACCCGTAGGTCACCGAGGCTGAGGTGTTGGCGTAGGCCACGGTGTAGCTGACGGGTGAACCCGTCGCGGCGGCGTAGCTCGTACCGGCGTCAACACTCGGGGTCAAGGTGCACGTACCAACACCGACGTAGATCACGTCATTGGTCGCGGGGTCAACTTCACAGACCGAGGTCGTCGATGAGGTCAGGACAAGGTCACCATCGGCGTTCGTGGCGAACGTCGGGACGTAGGTGTTGTCGTAGGTGTCCATGGCCGGCAGGTTGGTGATGGTCGGCGTCGTTGGCGTCGCCAAGCCCACCGTCAAGGTGCCCGGCACGTAGGTGAAGACGTAGTTGATGGCGCCCGCGCCGGAGCAGGAGGTCACGTAGGTACCACCGGCGGGGTGGCCCTTGGCGGTCGTGGTGCAGGTCGGTGCGGCGAGAATAACGCTGGCGCTCTGACCATTGACGTAACCGGACACCGTGTAGGTGATCGCAGGTACCGACGCGCCAAAGGTAATGGACGGACTCGACGCGGTGATGGTCAACGTCGCCGGGCTCACGGTGAAGCTTTGGCTGAGACCCGTGGCACCGAGGTAGTTACTGCTCGACGCCACGTGCGACACGAGGATGCAGATACCGGGTGAGACGTAGGTCACGGCGAGTCCACTGGCGGTGCAGACGCCGGGCGAGGTCGAACTCACGCTGGTGGTGCCGTCACCGGAGGTCGAGACGACCGCGGTGTAGGTGGCACCGTAGGTGGCCGAGGTGGGCAGGTTGGTGATCGTTGGCGCTGAGGCCTGACCTTGACCAACGGTAAAGCTCAGGGCACCCGACACGTTGCTCGAGAACTGTGCGCCCGTGGCCACGTGGGCGACGAGGGTGCAGGTCCCGGTTGCGACGTACGACACCACGCCGGCACCACTGACGGTGCAGACAAGCGGCGTTGAACTCGTCACGCTGGTGACGCCGTCACCAGTCGTCGACACCGAGGGAGTGAAGGACACACCCATGACGGCGGTCGAGGGCAGGTTGCTAATCGTGGGCACCGAGGCCTGGGCCAAGGTAACCGTGAACGAGCCGTTGGCGTAGACGACGGTGTAGTTCGGGGCGAAGGCACCGGTGCACGAGGAACCGTACGAGCCGGGGTTGCTCAAGCTGGTCGCCCACGTCGAACAGGTGGGGGCAATGCTGAGTGCGCCACTGCTCGCGGAGTCGCTGCCCACAAAGCCGCTGTAGGACGGGGTGATTGTGGGTGGTGTGCCACCGAAGACCATCGATGCGCTGTTTGGCGTAATCGTCAGCGTGGCCGGGAAGATCCAGAAGTACTGGCCGTAGTTGCTGGCAGCGGCGTAGTCGGTCGAGGCCGCCACGTGGGCAATCAACTCACAGTTCGTGCTGGCCGACAAGAAAGACACCGTCACAGCGGAGCCAACCGTCACGACCGAGCAGACGTTCGGCGTGGCCGAGGTAATGCTCGTCGCGCCGAGGCTGTTGGTCGAGACTACGGGACCGGTAAAGGTGCCACCGTAGACGGCGTGGGAAGGCAGATTGGTAATGGTTGGCATCGTCGGAGCAGCGGGCTGCACCGTCACAATGCCGGCCACGTAGTTGCTGCCGTCACTCACGAAGGTGTAGTCCGCCGACGTCGAGCCGCCGGTGCACGATGAGGCGTAGTTACCGGGGTGCGACGCGCTGGTAGCCACCGTTGAACAAGTGGGCAAGACAGTCACGACCGTCGTGGGGTCACCGTTCAGGTACCCCGAGATGATGGGGGTGATCGTTGGCGGTGTCGAGCCAAAGGACATGGTTGCGCTCGATGCCGTAACCGTCAAAACGGCCGGGTACACCGTGAAGCTTTGCGCGGAGTCGAGGGCGTTGTAGAACTGACCAGCGGCCACGGAAGCCTTCAACGTACACGTACCAACGCCGACGAAGGTGACCACGTTGGTGATGTTGTTGATAACGCAGACGCTCGGGGTCGTCGAGACCACCGACGTTGCGCCGTCACCAGTCGTCGACACGACGGGCAAGAAGCTCGAGCCGTACGTGGGGTGTGCAGGAACATCGGAGACGGTAGGCGCGGTCGGCGTACCCTGACCGACGTAGAAGCTCTGCGCGGTGCCGTCAGCGGCGCCGTAGTTCGTGCCGGCGGCGACGTGGGCCGTCAAGGTGCACGTACCGAGCGAGAGGTAGGACACCACACCAGCGTTAACAACGCAGACCGACGCAGTCGAAGAGGTGACTGACTTCACGCCGTCACCGTTGGTCGAGACAACGGGGGTGTAGGTCGTGCCGTACTGGGCCGACGGGGGCGTCGGGGTGATCACCGGCGTCGTGGGTGTCGCCTGGGCGATGACGAAGGTTTGTGCCGAACCGGTGGCGGCGTTGTAGTTGGCGGTGGCGGCGGAGTGAGCCGACAACGAACACGTACCGGCACCAATGAAGGTGACGGTCAGTCCGTTTGCCCCAACGGTGCAGATGGTCGTGGTGTTCGACAGCACGCTCAGCGTCCCATTACCCGTGGTCTGGGTAACGACGGCCGTGAAGGAACCGCCGAACACTGCATTGGTGGGCAGTGATGACGCGGTGATAACCGGCGAGGAAGGCGTGTTGCTCGGTGTTGCGGTGGTCGTTGAGGCCGCACCAACACCGGCGCTGTTGGAGGCGGTGATTGAGAAGGTGTAAGTCGTACCGTTGGTCAAGCCCGTCACCGTGCAGGTGAGGTTCGCCGTGGCGATGCACGACGCGGGAATTGTCGCCGTCGGCGAGGTGACGGTGTACGACGTTACGGCGGCGCCACCATTCGACGTGGGTGCCGTCCAGGTAAGCACCGACTGGGCGTTGTTGCCCGACGTCGCGGCGAAGGCGTTGGGGGCCGTCGGCGTCGTGGCGGGAACTGCGGCGGACGATGCGGTAGAGAAGCTACTCGTGCCAATGGCGTTGGTCGTGTTGACTTGGAAAACGTACGACGTGCCGTTGGTCAGGCCAGTCACGGTGCAGGAGGTCCCGACAACGGTGGCGCACATGGTGGCGTCGGTCCAGGTGGTGCCACCATCGGTGGAGTACTGCACGTCGGTACCAGTGATGGCGGATCCGCCGTTGGAGGACTGCGTCCAGCTCACCAGTGAGGACTGGTTGAGGTTTGAACTCGCCGTGACGAGGGTAGGCGTAGGTGGCGCGGTGGGCACGAACGGCGTCGCCGAGACGGATCCTGACCACAGTGACGGCCCCAAGTTACTGGTCGTCTCGACCTGGAAGTCATAAGTGGTGTTGTTGGTGAGACCGGTCACCACGCAGGTCGTGGCCGTTGAGGTGCAACCGTTGAAGGTCGACCACGTCGACGTGCCCGCCACGCGGTACTGCACCACATAGCCGGTGATGGTCGAGCCGTTCGTGGCCGGCGTATTCCAGTTCAAGGTAACGGTTGAGCCACTCGGGGTCGCGGTCAGGGCAGGAGCCGACGGTGGGTTGTTTCCACCAATGTTGATGGCCAGACGAGGATTCGAGAGCGTACTCGCACCGGCAATGTTGGACGCCTGAATTGTGAAGTAGTACGTCGTGCCGTTACTAAGACCGCTGATGGTGCACGTTGTTGTCGTAGGTTGGCAGTTGCTGACCTGTGATCCGTAGATTGCTTGGTTGTACACACCGACGTAGTAGCCAGTAATCGGGCTACCGTTCGCATTCGGTGCAGCCCAGGTCAGCGTTGCACTGCTGCTCGTTGAGGAGTAGGTAATGGTGCCGTTCTGTACGACATCAGGGACGCCAATCGGTGTTCCGGTGCCGCTGTTTGACGACAGCGTCCATCCCCAGTCGTTGTAGGAACGGATCTGCACGGTGTAACTGGTGCCGTCGGTGAGGCCAGAGATGAGGAGTGGCGACGACTGCTGCGCCGCAGTCACCCACGTGGTTCCACCGTCGAGGGAGTATTGGTATCCCGAAATCGTCGCATTGCCTGTGCTCGCCAAAGTGAAGGGTACTTTGAGCTCGTTTGGCAGGTAGACCGCACCGCCATTGTTGGTCGTCGTGGCGGCGGCCACGGTGCCAATGGTGGGCTGCTTCGGAGCGGAGTTGGCGTTCGGGTACGGACCGGTGCCGATTGAGTTGATTGCGGCGACCTGGAAGCTGTAGCTGCTGCCATTAAGGAGCCCACAGGCCGTGTAGGTCGTGGTCGTCGAATTGGTATTGGCCACGATGTCGGTGTACGCGCCGCCATTGATCGACTGCTGTACTTCGTACCCACTCACGGCAGTGAGGCCAGTGATCGCGGGCGCGGTCCAGGTCAACGTGGAGCAACCCGAAGAGGGTGCCGAGGCGTTAAAGGCCGACACGGGTCCTGGCACACCACTGGAATACGTGATCGTGATTGAACCGTTGGCGTTGTCGTCGGAGTAGTAGGTGTAGCCGGCCTGGAGTCCAGTGAAGGGACCAACGGCATCAGCACCGGGGTAGCCACCGAGACCGAACCACTCGTTTGACGAACCCGAACCGAAGGGCAGCAGACCCTGCGCACCACCGGTTGCGCCACCGCCACCGCCAGCGCCACCACCACCGTCACAGGAGGAGGTACCGATGCACTGATTTTCCGGGCCGAGACCATCTTGACCAATCGTGGGATCGGTCAACGAACCGGCGTCGGCGCGAGCTTGGAAGTTCGGCAGGGAAATCTGGCCGACGTTCGCGGGGTGCTGGCCGGAACCACCGGAACCACCCGAACCACCGGCGACAATCGTGCCGCCGCTCGCGTCGCGAACATTGGACCCGACGAGCAGCACGGAGGCTGCACCGCCACCGCCACCAAATCCCGAGCAACCCTGTGGTCCCGCGGGGCCACCATAGCCACCGGCGTAGGAACCGTAGGCCACTGCGCCACCGAGGGCGTTGACGCCAGGCTTCGAGTCACGGCTGTCATAGTTCAAGGTCGACCCGTTCGAGGACCGACCCGACGTACAACCCGTAGCGACGGAAGAGTCCTGCGCACCCGAACCGGGAGCAATCGTCAACACTTGGCCGGGCGTGACAGCAATCGTTCCCGAGACTTCACCGAGATACCCACCGTGAGCCGGTCGACCACTTGAGTCAGTACCACCCCAGGCGCCTTCGCCACCCTTGAGGTCAATGGTCAACGACGTAACGCCAGCGGGCACCGTGAAGGACTGCACCGTCGAGGAGTAGTTGTACGTGGTTGAGATTGTGGGCGCCGTCGCCGATGCCGGAGACGCACCCGTCACCACCGACAGCAAGGAGATGCCTGACGTGACGAGTAGAGCGGCCATGGTGCCGCTCGTTAGTCGCCGTATGCCTTGGAGAATATTCATAGTGGTCTTTCCGGGTCTCAGGTAAGTGCGATTCATTGTTAAAAAGCCCTTACCAGTGGTGTGAGTAGTTGAGAACTGTGTATGCAATAGTAGAATTTGCGTACAGTGATTGCAACAGAAAATTCTTTTTCTTTAATTTCAGGGGAAATCAGGCCTAGTGAGCGCAGGATGTGCCACCGGCGAGGCAGTTGGTCGGTGCCTTTCGGCCCGAGGTCGTGAAGTAGATCGCACGACTCTTGCCGGGAGCAATCGCGCCGGCGTGACGAGGTTGCCACACGGTGACCGTGGTGATGCCGTTGGTCATGCGAGCGGCGTAATTCGCATTCCACAGTGAGCCGATTGTGGTGCCTTCGGGCAACGTGAACGTGAAGGACCACGGTGCAGCGCTTGAACCAACGGTGTTGGCGGTCTTATTTATCAGCGTGTAGTGCGCCTGGTAGCCCGAGCGGTAGGTAGCGGTCTTGACGTAGAGAAACTTCAAGGACCCTACGCCAGTGATTGTTGCTGGTGTGACAGAGGCGGAGGTGGGTGAAGCGGCGCTATTGCCGGCCGCGTTCGTGGCCGTGACGGAGAAGGTGTAGGCCACACCATTGGTCAGTCCGGTGACCACGCAACTCGTGGTGCTCGAGGTGAAGGTCGCTCCACCCGGAGCCGCCGTGACGGTGTACCCAGTCACCGGGGCGCCGCCGGTGAGGTGCGGGGCGATCCACGACACGGCTACTTGGCTATTGCCCGGAGTAACTTGCACCCAGACCGGGGGGCTGCTCACGCCAACCGGGGTCACAATGGTTGACGTGGTCGGTGACGACGTCGTGCCCGCCGCCGTGAGCGCGACGACTGAGAAGGATACCGGCACGCCGTTGGTGAGACCAACCACCGTGCACGACGTGGTACTGGAGGTGCACTGAATGCCGCCCGGTAGTGCGGTCACTCGATACCCACTGATGGTTGAGCCACCCGCGTTCGCAACTGCGGTCCACGACACGGTGGCTAACCCGCTTCCCGCGGTTACCGTCACCCCCGTTGGGGCATCGGGGGTGCCGTAGGGCGTGACGGCATCAGACTGCACTGAGGTCACGCTGGAGTATCCAGCAGCGTTCGTGGCAATGACCGAGAAGGTATAGGAAGTGCCGTCCGCCAGTCCCGTAAAGGCGCAGGTCACCGCGGTGATAGCGATACAGCTCGCGGGCGTTGTGGCGCTCGGTGAGGCCGTCACCGTGTAGCCAGTTATGGCCGAGCCACCGGTGTTCGTTGGCGCACCCCAGGAGACGCGCACCATGCCGTTATCGAGCCAGGCCCAGAGCCCCATCGGAGCGGCGGGTACTTGATTGATCGTGACGGGGCTTGACGATGACGACACCGCACTCGTGAAACCATTGGCGTTCGTGGCCGTCACGGTAAAGGTGTACACGGCGTCTTCGGTGAGGCCCTTGAATGTGCAGGTCAGAACGGAGGTGACGCAGGGCGCCGGAACAAATCCGGTGGAGGCCGCCGTCACGGTGTACGACACCAGTGGCACTCCCCCCGTGTCGTAGGGGGCAATCCAGTTCACCGTGGCCGTAGGTCCGTACGTCGAGGCCCACGGGGTGCCCACGGGGATGGGGGCACCGAGGGGCGTGACGGTGTTGGAGGCGGTGGAGAGGGAGCTCGACGCTCCCGCACTATTCACGGCCCGCACGACAAAGGTGTAGCTCGTACCGTTCGTCAATCCGGTAATCGTGCAGCTCGTTGGCGTCGCGTCGGCGCTGAAGGCCTTGCAGGACTGGTAGTTCGCCCCGACGACACTGGCCACGTAGGAAGCAATAGGAACGGAACCGGTGGACGAAGGGGCCGTCCAGCTGACCGTCGCCTGCCCGCTTGACGCAGTGGCGGTCACCGCGGTGGGGGCGTCGGGCGAGGTAACGCACGTGTTGCCACCCATCATGCAGTTGCTAATCGCTCCAGTGCCCGCGGTGGTGAAGCCCAGCGTCATAGTTTCGCCGGGGTACAGCACGTGCGCAAAACTTGGCGCCACGACCGTCACCAACGTGCCCGATCCGAGCGGGGTACTCGTCGCCACGCCATTCCAGAGATCGACCAGCGTCGTGCCGCGGGGCAGTTGGAATGAGAACGACCACGGGTTGGTCGCGGAACCCACGTTGAGCAGCGAAGGATTCGAAATAGTGAAGCTCGAACTGTAGCCGGCGGTCCACCAATTATTCGATCCGTAGGTAATGACCGCAGCCGACAGGGCGTAGGCCACGGTGTAACTCACGGGAACCCCCGTGGAAGCGAGGTAGTTCAGCCCTGCGTCCATGGTTGGCGTCAGCGTGCAGGTGCCCACACCGACGTAGACCACTTCATTGGCGCCCGGTGCGACCATGCACACCGTTGGGGTGGCGCTGATCACGCTGGTCACACCATCACCATTGGTCGTAATGATTGGCGTGTAGATGTTGTCGTAGGTGTCCTGCAAGGGGAGATTGGTGATCGTGGGAGTCACGGGAGTGGCGGGGGTGATGGTGACCGTGCCGGCTACGTAGGTGATGGCGTAATTAATGGCCCCCGCGCCCGTGCAGGACGCGGCGTAGGTACCGGCGTTGTAGCCCGCCTTGGCAGTCGTTGAACACACGGGGTAGGCGCTCAACGCCGACGACGCCGTCTCGCCATTGACGAAGCCGCTGTAGGACGCCGTAATCGTCGGCACCGATTGGTTGAAGACCGAGGTCCCACTCGAGGCCGTGATGGCGAGTGGGGCCGGACTCACGGTGAAGCTCTGTGGTGAGCCGTCGGCCGCAAGGTAGTTGGTGCCACTGCCGACGTGGGCCACCAAGGTGCACGTGCCGACGGTCAGGTACGTCACGACCCCCGATGAGGCGTTGACGACGCAGATGGACGTGGTCGAACTGGTGACGCGACGAGCACCGTCGCCGTTGGTGGCGACCGTCGGCGTGAAGCTCTGCCCGTAGAGAGCGTTCGTGGGGATGTTGGTAATCGTCGGCGTCGCTGCAGTGGCCTGGTTGACGACGTAACTCTGGGCCACGCCATCCGCCGCCGAGTAGTTAGGACCGGCGGCCACGTGGGCCACCAACGTGCAGGTGCCGACCGTAATGTAGGACACCGTTGACCCGCTCACACCACAAACCCCCGGCGTGTTGCTGGTCACACTCGTTGCGCCATCGCCGGAAGTGTTCACGGTCGGGGTGAAGGTGGTGCCGAAGTAGACGCTGTTGGGTAGGTCCGAAATGGTGGGGGTTGACGACGATGCTGCGGTGACCGTCACGGTGCCGCCGGCGAAGGTAATGGCGTAATTTGATCCGACCGCTCCGCTGCAACTAATGGGATAGTTACCTGGGTGCGACGTGGTCGTCGCCGTCGTCGAACATCTAGCTGGCGACGACAGCGTGTTGACGGTGTCGCCCGCGACAAAACCGCTGTAGGTAGGCGTCAATGACGCGCTCGTGCCGTAGGAGATGGACTGCGTCGGTGCGTACACCGTGAGTGGCGCTGCCACCACTGACGTCGTTCCCGCCCTATAGGTAAAGGAGTAGTTCGGGTCAGCGGCGCCCGAACAGGCGGCACTGTAGGTACCGACCGGTGACGAGCTCGTGGATCCCGACGAACAGGTCGCGACCGTGGTCAGTGAGGCAATGGTGTCGCCATTGACGAAGCCGCTGTAAGCGGGTCGGGCCGCACTTGACGATCCGTACGTCGAGGACTGACTTGAGGCCGTGATGGTGAGTGGGGCGGGAGACACCGTAAAGCTCTGGGGCGAACCGGACCGTGCTCGGTACGACGTCGATTGAGCCGTTGAGGCCGTCAGCGAGCACTGTCCGGCACCAATAAATGACACGGAGAAGCCCGAAACCTGACAAATCGACGGTGTCGACGTGGCGATGCTGGCGGCCCCATCACCGGGTGACTGACTGACGGTGGCGGTGAAGGAGCCACCGTAGGTCGGCGAGGTGGGGATGTTGGTGATGCTGGGCGAGCCGGGTTGACCCATCGGCGTGACACTGGCTGACGCCGACGACGGTGCCGAGGAGCCGGCACCGTTGCTCGCCACCACGGTGAAGGTATACGCCGTGCCATTCGTGAGGCCCGACACGGTGCAACTCGTGGTCGACGTAGTGCACGTTGCGCCATCCGGACTCGAGGTCACCGTGTACGACGTGGGGTTACCCGTCGAGGCCGACCAGGAGACATCGGCGCTGGATGGCTGTGTCGAACGAGCGGTTACGCCCGTCGGTACGCCGGGTGCCGGAGCGGCCACGGCAACACTGCTCAACGCCGTGGGAAGGAGAACGTCGTTATTGGTGCCGGTACTGTTGACACCCACTTGGTAGTAGTTGTTGTACCCCCAGCAGTACAGAGCGCTGGACGTCGTGATGGCGCACATGGTGTAAAAACCCAGCGAGAGGGTGGCCACATTGCTTGAGAATGAGGTGTTTTTGGCTGGCCGAAACACGTCACTGCCATTGATACCGGTATTCAGTTCTTTCCCATTACCGAGCTGCGCGGCGTAGTTCTCGCCCCAACACCACAGATCCTGCGAGGTCGAAATTGCGCAGAGAGAGTCGTAGCCGTAGCCGAGGCCGAGCGAAGAAATCGCCGGTAGGTTGCTCGGGTTTATCGCCAGGGAGGGATCAGTAGTTGGCGTTGCGCCGAGGGCAGATCCTTGACCGCCGTACGTCGCACCCCAACACCACACCAATGAATTCGTGGTGAGGGCGCACGTGTTTTGCCGTCCGGACGTAATCTCAATGACCCCAGTTAGGGCGCCCGTATTCGATGAATTCGCCACCGTCACCGGGCTCGTGTACTGCCCCGTCGTATTCGGGACACCGTCTTCGTCATCTCCGTTGTACCCCCAACACTTGACCGTCCCGTCGTTTATGACGGCACATGAGTTGAACTCACCGGTGATGACTTGAAGGGCCCCCGACAGTCCGGTGACCGCGGTCGGACGCGACCGATTCGTCGTCGTTCCGTCACCCAACTGGCCATGGTCGTTTTGCCCCCAACACGTAACGGTCGCGTCGCTGAGTACGGCACATGCCTGGTGGTAGCCCACCTCTACCGAGACGGCGTTCGTGATGCCGGTATCGACCGCCTGCGAGGCGTTTGACGTCGTGCCATTGCCCAGTTGTCCGTAGGAGTTATTTCCCCAACACCACACCGCACCTGAGGAAAGGACCGCGCACACACTGCTGTCACCCGCGGCGATCGACGCCACTGACGTGAGCGGATTGCTCGTCGACGATTGAAGAACAGTCACGGGCGAGTGTGAGCTCGTCGTCGTGCCATTGCCGAGTTCACCGTAGGTATTGTCACCGAAGCATTGCACCTGGCTGCTGGAGGTGAGTACGCAGGTCATGTTTCGACCGTTGGCCACGCTCTGTGTGAACGACAGCGTGGCAGCGCGTGCTGTTGCAGTCCCGACGGCTAGACCGGCGATACTCATCGCGAAAGCGCACAGCATCGCCACGAGGAGGCGATGAAGGGCTAACGGACCTCGAGAGGTCAGTGTCTGCGTCGGGATTAGTGGCATTACCGTTCTTTTGTCTTCAATACAGCGTGGTGGTGTCTTCGAAAAGACTCTTGTTTGAATACAGTGTTACTAAATATACCTTTTGCGTACAGTGATATCAATAGAACTTTGCGTCGCTCGCTCGCCGCACCGTTTTGATGTGAAAACGCCCGCTCCGAGGGAGTCGGAGCGGGCGTTTTCGGTACTAACCGCGTGGGAGCACCACTACCCCCACGCAGAACGGGTGCCTTAGGCGGCGCAGCTGTTGCCGCCCGCTAGGCAGGTGGAGGGATTCGTTGATCCGACCACATTGAAGTAGACGCCGACTGCCTTTCCAGGTGCGAGGCAAGGGGCGTAGCTCGGGCCGGAGACGGTGACGGTGGTCACGCCGCCGGACACGCTGGTGGTGTAGTTCGCACCCCAGAGGTTGCCGAGTGTCGTACCGGACGTCAATTTGAAGCTAAAGGTCCACGGGGTCGCCTTGGAGCCAACAGTGTTGACCGTTGCGTTCAACACGGTGTAGTGAGCCTGGTAGCCGTTCGGCCACGTCAGGTCCTTGACGAACAAGAAGCGCAACGAGGCATTCTGCGTCACTACGGCGGGAGTGGCGGCCTTTGACGCACTCGAGGCAGCGCTCGCACCGGCTCCATTGGTCGCGGTCACCGTGAAGGTGTAGGCGGTGCCGTTGGTGAGACCGGTGAAGGTGCACGACGTGGTCGTCGTAACGCACGGTGCCGGTGCCGTGCCAGAAGTGTGCGCCGTCACGGTGTAGCCCGTGATAGCGGTGCCACCGTTGTAATACGGTGCCGTCCACGTGACCGTGATCTGCGCGTTACCGGCACTGGCCTGCACCGAGGTTGGCGCGTCGGCTGTCCGCAGTGGCGTCACGGTGCTGGTCGTTGACACGGTCGCGGCGTAGCCGGCGGCCGTAATGGCCGTGACCGAGAAGGTGTAGGCCGTGCCGTTGGTGAGACCAGTGACGACGCACGAGGTCGACGTCGTATAGCAGTCGTTACCGCCAGGCGAGGCCGAGACGTAGTAGCCGGTAATCGTCGATCCACCGAAGGTGCTCGGAGCGGTCCAGTTGACGGTGGCCGACTGCGAGGCCGTCGTGACGGCACCAATGGTAACCACACCCGGTGCCGCAAACTGCGTGACGGCGCCCGAGGCAGTCGACGCCGCCGAGGTGTACCCACCAGCGTTGGTAGCCGTGACGGTGAAGCGGTAGGCCGTACCGAGGGTCAGGCCGGTGAAGGTACAGGTGGTAGCGGTCACCGCCGTGCAGGCGGCGGGCGTCGCCACGGCGGGGCTCGCTGTCACGGTGTACGACGCGAGGGCCGAGCCACCGGTGAAGGACGGTACGGACCACGCGACGTGGACCGCTCCCCCACTGATGAACGTCCAGACACTGTCCGGGGCACTGGGCGTGAGGTTGATGACGATGGCGCCCGAGGCGGCCGAGGCGGCGCTCGTAAGTGCGGCCGCGTTCGTCGCGGTCACGGTGAAGGTGTACGACGCTCCATTGGTCAAGCCGGTGAAGGTGCAGCGCAGCGTTGAGGTGACACACGGTGCTGGGGTGGTACCGGTGGTGTGAGCAGTGACCGTGAAGGTAGTCAGCGCGGCGCCGCCGGTGTTGTAAGGGGCACTGAGGAGC
>DAIPLC010000137.1:0-4056 GCA_036769405.1 Acidimicrobiales bacterium | reverse complement strand
CACCTAAGATTTACAGGTTCAGGTGTCCGCGATGTCGTGAAACATCACAATGGTGGGCCGTACAGGACTTGAACCTGTGACCCCTTCCATGTCAAGGAAGTGCGCTACCAGACTGCGCCAACGGCCCCTAAGAGTTTCTACCCTACCACTTCGCCGAGGTCAGCCCGACGTTGGTTCATGAAAGGCCGCGATGTCATCATCGGACATCGTGCCGACAACCGGCCGAATGCTGGTCCAGTCATTCGTATTCGCCGCCACCTGGGCGAAGAACACTTCGCAGGCGGCCATGGCGTCATTGAGCGCATCGTGACCACCAACGCGAACGCCGTAGTGATTGCTCAGCGCCGTGAGGTTTCTTCGTCGAGGATTCTGGGCGCGAGATTCCATCGCAATATCGTGACTAATGACGTCAAGGATGCGGAGCTGCTCGGGGTCGAGTCGATCGTCCTTCAAGTGCTTGCGAAACTTCGACTGATAGCTGCGGTGCAACATATCGATGTCGAAGTGCGACACGTTCGCACCGCAGATATACGCTCCCTGGTCGTGGTGGCGTCTGAGGATGTCAACGGCGCGAATGAGGCCCATTTCCACCGATAGCGCCTCGCCTCGGGCGTAGCGTTCGCGCAACGTCTCCATGGAGATGCCGTGAACATTTTGAGCCCCGGGTGAAATGGGGACATCGGGCACGACGAAAAAGTGGTCGGTCCATTCGAGGGAGCCGTTTCGGTAGAGGCAAAAGCCATAGGAGATAGCCCGCTCCGACGAGGTGGCGAGCCCCGTGGTCTCCGTGTCAAACCCTAAGACCAGCTCGGGGACGGCAACATGTATCTTGTTCACTGCTCCACCATTACCCACCGATGTTACATCGGGGCCAATTAACTACTGGTGGTGCGCTTCGAGTTCATCGGCCAGGGTGGCGACCGAGTCAACGATCCGCGACGGCCGGAACGGGAAGTGCTCGGCGTCGTCGCGCGAACTGACACCAGAGAGCACCAAGACCGTGTGCAGGCCAGCCTCGAGACCACCGATGACGTCGGTGTCCATGCGGTCACCGACCATAGCGGTGCTCTCAGAGTGGGCATTCAGCACGCGCATTGCTGACCGCACCATCAGGGGGTTGGGCTTGCCGACGAAGTAAGGCTCCTTGCCCGTAGCGCGGGAGATAAGTGCGGTCAGGGCTCCGGTTGCCGGCAGGGTGCCTTCGACACTGGGACCAGTGGGGTCGGGGTTCGTCGCGATAAAGCGCACGCCCGCCTCGACAAGTCGAACGGCCTTGGTCAAACGCTCGAAGTTGTAGTTCCGCGTTTCACCGATAACCACGTAATCGGGATCATTGTCCGAGAGGGTGTAGCCCGCCTCGTGCAGTGCCGTGGTCAGACCCACCTCACCAATAACGAAAGCTGATCCACCGGGACGCTGATCGGCGAGGAAGCCCGCCGTGGCCAGCGCTGAAGTCCAAATACGATTTTCGGGCACGTTGAGGCCACGGTAGGCCAATCGAGCCGAGAGATCACGACGGGTGTACATCGAGTTGTTGGTGAGTACCAAGAACGGTGTTTCGGAACGCTCGAGAATGTCGAGGAAACGGTTCGCGCCATCAATTGGGTGCTCTTCGCGCACCAAGACTCCGTCCATGTCGAGCAACCACGTCCCGACCTCCGTCGCACTGCTGACATTTGGCCATCGGTTGGTTGCTGCTGACATTTCACCCTCTTTCTTTGCTCCATTGTAATTCGCCCAGTGTTTCGGCAATGTGTCGTTCGCTGGGCGAAAAGACGAACACCGGCTTTCGTGATGGACACGAAAGCCGGTGTTCTCCTGGAGGCGGCGTCCGGAGTCGAACCGGACTACGGGGCTTTGCAGGCCCCTGCCTAACCGCTCGGCCACGCCGCCAGAACGTCCATCCTACAAGACGAGGTGACTGTCTTCGACTGTCGTTTTGCCGTACCGCACGACACTGTGGAACTGATTGCGTGACATTCGTGTCACAGCCACGAAAATCCCGTGAATGAATGGTATTTTTAGACCATGCGTCGCGCCACTCTGCTGCTACCTCTCCTGGTTGTAAGCGGGGTCGTGTCGAGCTCCTCGGTATCGGCGACAACCAGTTCACTGGTGTCAGTACGGGCCGAATTAGCGACCGCGGTAACGGCCTCCATGCCCGTTGTTCGCTTGACGCTCGCTTCCCCATTGAACGTGTCGGTGTTACCACCGTTGTCGGTGACGCCGGCCCTCGCTACCCGCTGGGTCCAGGTCGCCCCGAATCAGGTCGAAGCATTGCCCATTGGTGCAGTCTCGTCCACCTCGGGTTACGCCGTTCACGTACCCACCGCCTTTCGCTGCACGACCACCTGTGTCGCGGTGATGCCGAAAGTAGCGACGACGGCCTTTTCGTACTCGACTCGCTGGGTTGAGCAGCTCCTGGCCGAGCTCGACTACCTTCCCGTGACCTTCACACCGACGAAGACCACCAATGATCCCGTGCCTCAGGTGTCGGGCACGTTCACCTGGGCCTATCCCGAATTGCCGGCCAGCCTGCGTTCCTTGTGGCATTCCGGCAACGTCGCCGTCTTTTTGCAGGGTGCGATCATGAACTTTCAGCTGACCAACAATTTGAACCCCACGGGCGTCGTCAATGCCGCAACGTGGAACACGTTGGTCCACGACGTTGCCACCAATCGCAGCAATCCCTCGACGTGGAACTACGTCGACGTCACCCAGAAGCAGCCCGAAACGCTCACGCTCTACGTCAACGGCGTCGCCACTTTCCACACGCTCGTCAATACGGGTATCCCCCAAGCGCCCTCAACGGTTGGCACCTACCCCGTCTACCTTCGCTACACCAGTCAGACCATGCGGGGCACCAATCCCGACGGGTCAACCTATAACGACGCCGGCATCCCGTGGGTCTCGTACTTCCACGGCGGCGAAGCCCTCCACGGCTTCCTCCGGAACTCGTACGGTTCTCCCCAGTCTCTCGGCTGCGTCGAGATGACCTACGCGGCCGCGCACGCCGTCTGGCCCCACACACCACTCGGCACCCTCGTTACCGTTCGCTAGGCCCCTCGGGACCAAAGGGAGTACTCCCCCGCTGCGAGTCAACAGTGATCCCTCCGGTGCTCACGTCGCGCGCCAGGCCAACGGAGCTCGCCCCGTACCGCTGTCGAATGGCGTCGAGGGTGTCTCGAAGTGCCTCATTCCCGACCTGACTCCCACGCGATACCTCAACCGCCTCGACCTTTCCGCTGGCCGCGGGGGTTACCTCGAAGCTCAACTGCACTTCATTGCGCTCACGTTCGAGAAATGAGGAGAGATGAATCCCGAGTAAGCGAATGGGCAAGACGAGTGGAATACTCTCGACGAGCGCTGTGGTGACCGCCGTAATGGCCGTTTCGTCATCGACACCAAACGGCAGCGTTTGCGATCGTTGAACGCTCTGGAGATCGTCAAACCGAACAACCACTGTGATGGTTCTGGCCACTTGGCCCCGACCCCGCACTGCTCGGGCGACTACGCCAGCGTGATGGGCAATGTGGGGCCGCAAACCGTCTAGCCCGACCACTGACTGACCGAACGTCTGGTCGTGCCCGAGCGACTTCATCTCACGCTGAGCGATGACCTCGCGAGGGTCCTCACCAACGGCGTAGCTCGCCAACATCGCCGCCATGGCGGGGCCAACGTGGTGCGTGAGAGTGACCTGGTCCACAGTGACGAGGTCCCGCACGAAACCGAGTCCGAGTTGCTGCAATTTCTTCGCCGTGGCGGGGCCAACGCCACAGAGCGCCCGAACAGGCAGGGTGGCGAGCCACGAGGCCTCAGTCGAGGGATCAACCCAGACCACCCCACGACCAGGGCGAACACCCCGGGCATCAACGACGGGCTTCGCCTCCTTCGAGGCAAGTTTTGCGAAGAGTTTGTTGCGGCCCACGCCGACGCCACACTCGAGAAACAGCTCATCGCGAAGGCGAGAGCGAATCTCGTGGGCGACCTCCAACGGGGTGCGGCGCAGGGCATGCAGACCCCGAATGTCGAGGAACACTTCATCGAGGCTGATCG
>DAIPLC010000009.1:0-17598 GCA_036769405.1 Acidimicrobiales bacterium | reverse complement strand
CGGGGCCGGGGGCGAACAGATTCCCGGCCACGACCACAATGGCTGGGTCGTCAATATCGGCCAGAAATGCGGTCAGGTGGTCGAGCGCGCCAGTGTCGTGAGCACCGTCAAGTGAGAGATCGAGATCACCGACGACAAAGACCCGCTGACCGTAACTGACGGTGCAGAACTGTTCGGGTGCGAGCGCCATATGTATTAGTCTCGCAGACACCACCCCACGCTCGAACGGTACAGAACGAATGACAACGACGAACGACCATTGGTACTGGCGCGATGCGCCAAAATCCCCCGGCCAGGCCGTTATTTTCGACATTGACGGTGTCCTCTCCGATGCGTCTGGTCGTCAACACCACATTGAGTCGGGTGACTGGAAGGCCTTCTTCGAGGCGTGTGGGGAAGACCCCGTGATCGCCGAGTCCCAGCGGTTGCTCGAGCTGCTCGATGCGAACCTCGTGGTCATCTTGGTGACGGGTCGTCCCCGTCGGGTCCAGTCGCACACCGTGGAGTGGCTCACGCGGCACAATCTGCGCTGGGACTTACTGGTCACCCGTGATCACGGCGACTACAGCGGCGTCGACAAATTTAAGCGTGGCGTGCTGCACGAGTTGGGCCAGCACGGCTACGAGATTCGTCTCACGTTAGAGGACGACCCAAAGAATCACGCCATGTACGTCGCCGAGGGCATCCCCTGCGTGTACATTCACTCGGGCTACTACCTCTAGTCACCGCCGCGCGCGGTGAGCCTGCTCAACGCGCTCCGTCCGGCGGTTCGACCTGAACCAATGGTGGCGGGGATGCCAACCCCGTCGTAGGCGTTACCGGCAAGCACGAGCCCGACCGCGGAAGCAGCCGCCTTAGCGCGCGTTACCAGTTCCTCGTGGCCGAGAAGGTACTGCGGTAATCCCTCGGGCCAACGCTGCACCATTGCCGAGAGCGGGGGTGCCACGGGGCCAAAGAGTGCGCGGAGTTCGTCGAGGACACGTTGAACCAGGGCGTCGTCGCTAAAGCTTGAGAACCGGCGATCGTCGCTGCGACCGACGTGGACGCGTAGCAGCATGTCGTCAGACGATCGAAGGTGGGGCCATTTGCGGTCGAGAAAGGTGATCGCGGTTGAAAGGAAAATGTCGTCACCGAACGTTGAGCCCAGGGGGATCAGCAGTCCCGTGCCATTGGGCGGAAGTGTGAGAGCCGAAGGGTCAAATTGGAGCGTGATCATCGCGGTGCCGACATTACGAATTGAACGAAGGGCCGCTAGTGCGTCGTGGTGCGCTCCCGCTAACGAGGCCGTGATGCTCGCGGGAGTGGCCAGAATGACCGTGTGCGCAGGGGTTGAGGTCGTGGCGGTGTCGACCTCCCACGCGTAGGGCGACGAGGGGGTCCGCCGTAGAGCGGTTACCGGACTACCCGTGCGAAGGACGACGCCGCGCTCGGCCAGAACCGCGGTCAATGCCGCGACCAGCGAGCCGACGCCACCGGTCAAGCTGTAGAACGCCGCGCCGGCCGTTTTTGTTGCAGCCTCGGGGCCTGGCATTGCGCCGTTTGCTGCGCGCAAATGTTTGAGGAGTGAGCCCTTTTTCTGGGCCGCCGTCAGCAGTGCGGGAAAGACGGATTTCGCGGACAGTTCGTCGACCCGGCCGGCTTGAATACCACCAATCATGGGTTCAATGAGTTGGTACGTCAGCGCACCCCCAAGTTTGTTCCTCAGGATGGTCCCAATCGTTGCGTCGTCACCGGCCACGTAGGAACGAGGGAAATGTTCATCGCGCCACGCTTGAAATTTTGCGCCACGGGGGAGTCCGCGAAGCGACTTCAGGGACTTTGACGACGTTGGTACGCCCAGCACGAGACCCGTCGGGAGCGTGTCGATGCTGCCATTGAGATAAATCGACGCCCCCGAGGCGGCTATCGGTTCGAGCGTGTCGCCCAGGCCGAGGTCGCGGGCCAGTCCGACCGCTTCGGGTCGACGACCCAGAAAGCCATCGGCCCCGAGGTCAATCGTGCGCCCGGTAAAGGTCGTGGTGCCGATGGAGCCGCCGAGTGCGGGTGCGCTGTCGAGAATCTCAATGCGGGGTGTCGTCGCGGATGGGCCGTCCACGCCACCACTGAGTTCGTAGGCGGCGCAGAGACCGGCGATGCCACCGCCAACGATGACGACCGAGTTCCTCGAGGTCAAGCGCGGGCTGCCACCACGTCAGCCAACATCGCCATAAATGCGGGGTCGTCGTTCAACGACACCGTACGAACCAGGTTGATGCCCAGTTCGTGGCTCAGTTCCTGCGCCTGAATATCGATGTCGAATAACACTTCGAGGTGGTCCGATACAAAGCCAATCGGGCACGAAACAACATCGGTAATGCCGGCGGCGTGCTTCTCACGAAGGACGTCCAGGATGTCGGGGCCGATCCACGGATCGGCGGTCCGACCCGCGGATTGCCACGCCAGATCCCAGGAGGGCAGGCCAGCCGCGTCAGCGGCCAACTGGGCCGAAGCTCGGAGCTGCTCGGGGTAGGTGTCACCGTTGGCGAGAATTTTCTCGGGCAGCGAGTGGGCAGAGAAGAGTACTTCGGTGGTGGCTCGTCGCTCGGCGGGAATGGTGGCGAGGGCATCGTTGACGCGCTGGGCAATGATGTCAATAAACGCGGGAACCTCCCACCATGAGTGAATCTCGCTCAGGCGAAGGTGCTCGCCCAGGCACGCCCGCGCCCGGTCCATGTACTGCGTGGTCGACATTGACGACGAGTGCGGGGCGAGCACGAGACCGATGACGTGCTCAAATCCGTCGGCGACGAACGATGGCGACACGTCCTCAATCATTGGTGGTTCGTACTTTGAGCCAAAGCGCACGTCAAACTGACCAGGGAAGCGCCGTTCGAGTTCGGCAGCGATACCGGCAACTTGAGCGGCCGTGCGAGCGGCCAGCGGCGAGGTACCACCGAGGTCGTTGTAGCGATCCTGCAGCTCCTTGAGCAGCTCCGGGGTTGGTGGGCGACCATGACGAATGCGTGTGTAGTACGGCTCAACATCAGCCGGCGTCGTCGGCGTGCCGTACGCCATAACCAGAACACCTGTTTTCATCGAACGCCTGCCATTCCTTCATCGTGGACCACCCGAACAATGGCCTCTAGTACTGCGGGGTCGGTCGCGGGAAGAACCCCGTGACCCAGGTTGAAAATGTACCCGCCATCGCGTCCCGCTCGTGCAAGGACTTCGCGCGCCGCGGCGACGCCCAACTCACTACCACCGAGGCAGCGAGCGGGGTCGAGGTTGCCCTGTACGGGCTTGTTGGCCCGGCGACGACCTTCGTCGAGGTCCACGTGCCAGTCGATGCCCAGCACCGAGGAGGGTGCCGTGGCCATCAAGGGGAGTAACTCACCGGTACCCACGCCAAAGAGAATGGTTGGCACTCCGAGGTCGGCGACGCCCTCGAGGACGCGCTGGGTGGCGGGAAGGGCGAAGCGTTGGTATTCATCACGCGTGAGCGAGCCCGCCCACGAGTCAAACAACTGGAGCGCTCGGGCGCCGTGTGTTACCTGCGCACGCAGGAAGCTAATCGTGATGGCGACCAGACGGTCGAGCAGCTGGTCGAACAGGGCGGGGTCACGGTGCATCAAGGTTTTGATGACCGCGAAGTCGCGCGTGGGTGCCCCCTCGATGAGGTAGCTCGCGACGGTAAAGGGTGCGCCGGCAAAACCGATCAGCGGGGTATTCGTCGCCGCAAGCTCGGCGACGACCAGGTCAACGGTGTCGGTGACGTGCTGGATAGCCGCCGGCGTGAGGTCGGGGAGTCGCTCGAGGTCCTCGGCCGAAGCGAAGGGCTTGGCGATCACGGGTCCGCGACCGGGAACAACGTCGACGCCAAAGCCAATGGCGTGGTAGGGGACCACAATGTCGGAGAACAGGATTGCAGCGTCGACGCCGTACCGGCGGACCGGCTGCATCGTGACTTCGCAGGCCAGAGCGGGGTCTGCAATGGCGTCGAGAATCGAACCGGTGCCGCGCAGGGCGCGATACTCGGGCAGAGAACGCCCGGCTTGACGCATAAACCAGACGGGCACACGCTCAACCGACTCACCACGGGCGGCACGGAGAAATACTGGGTCGTTCACACTGCTCCTTTTCCGGACTCAGCCTAGGCGCAGGACGGTCTGGCTGGTCAGAAATGACGCTCGCCGATGTCGCCTAGAATTGATAGACCCCTCGAGCCTTCCATGAAAGGTCGCCATGGCGCACGAACGCGAAATTGCCGAAGAACAAGGTTTCCTCGACCGCGCGCTCGATGCCCTCGACCACATGCGCGAAGAGGCACTGTCGCTGCGGGACTCGGCGTCGGTAGCGGCCATGCGAGGCGCTGGTGACCTGGTCGAGCGTGACGTCGTGATGGGCACGGCCCTCCAGCGTCTCGAGCAACTTTCTATTGGCGACCAGCCACTCTTCTTCGGACGCATTGACTACTTCGCCGAAGACCAGATGAGCGACGGCGACACCTATCACGTAGGACGACTCGCTGTCTCCGACGCGGATCTCAACCCACTGGTCGTGGACTGGCGTGCGCCAGTGGCCGAAGCCTTCTATCGCGCTACCGGCGTGGCATCACTCGGCCTCTCTCGTCGTCGTCACGTGGCCATTCGCGAACGGGTCGTGATGAGCGTCGAGGACGAATGGTTCGCAGACGCCAACGGTGAGCTCCATATCCCCGAGGGCGCGGAACGGACGGCAACGGAAGAGGGCCTCGTGGCCGGCGGTATGGCACTGGGTGGGCCGGGAGCACTGCTCGCGGCACTCGGCCGGGCTCGCACTGGTCGCATGGGCGACATTGTGGCGACGATTCAGGGAGAACAGGACCAAATTATTCGACACCCGCTGGCTGGTATTTTGCTGGTCCAGGGTGGCCCCGGGACCGGCAAGACCGCCGTAGCACTCCACCGGGCGGCCTACCTCCTCTTCACCCACCGCGGCACGCTCGAGCGCCAGGGTGTGTTGGTTGTTGGCCCAAACCCGTTGTTCTTGAATTACATCGAGAACGTACTGCCATCACTGGGCGAGTCGGGCGTGACACTTTCGACAATTTCGGGCCTGGTGACCAACGTGGAGATTCGAGCAGTCGATGCCGAAGAGGTGGACCGGCTCAAGGGTGACGCTCGTATGGTCAAGGTCCTCGCTCGGGCGCTGCGCACGCGCGAGCGCCCACTTCGCGAGGACGTCTCGATTCCCGTAGGCCGCGCCGTGGTCGTAGTGAAGGTGCAAGACACCGCTGAGGTCGTAGAACGCGCCCGTCGTCGGCCTGGGAACCACAACTCGCGCCGCTCCGCGGTCGGTCGTGAATTGGCCCTCAAACTCGCCCAGCGCTACCACTCTCGATTTGTCCGCGATGGCAGTGATGAGGTCTCCGCGGTGGAGGATCTGTCCGACCTCATCCGTGCCACCCCCGAGTTCAAGCAGATTCTGCAACGTATCTGGCCCCGTCTTTCAGGTCAGGACCTCCTTCACGACCTCTTTGGTGCACCCGCGCTCCTGCGAGCGGCCGGTAAGGACGTGTTGAGTGAGGACGAGATTGCCCTGCTGGTTCGCCCACGAAGTGCCGAACTCGACGACGTCCGCTGGACGAAGGCAGACGCGGCTCTGATCGACGAGGCTCGCGTTTTGCTGGGACCACGGAAGCGGCCTCGGGCGGTTGCAAAAATTGCCGAGTCGGGCATTCTCGGGGGCGTCGACCTCGACGCCTTCAGTGGTGATGTTCGGGCCGCGGCGATTCGCGAAGCCCAGCGACTCGCTCCCTCCCTCAACGCCGAACTCGACGAAGCCGAGTTCGTGACCTACGGCCACATAGTCGTCGACGAAGCCCAGGACCTGTCGCCCATGGAACTTCGCGTGCTGAAGCGTCGTGACCTCACGGGCTCGATGACCATTGTTGGTGACATGGGGCAGGCCACCACCGCATCCTCCTCGGCCTCGTGGAACGCCGTGCTCGAGGTGCTTGAACCTCGGCGGGCGCCCCACCGAGTTGATCTCACGGTGAGTTACCGAACGCCTGAGGAAGTGCTGGACTTCGCGGCGGCGACGTTGCGGGCCTCCACGAGCGACCTCGAACCACCTCGCCCCGTCCGTCGAGCTGGGTCCGTGCCCACGGTAGAGGTGGTTGCGCCCGACGCTTTCGAGGCCACTCTCATCGGGGCGGTCGGTCGAGAGGCCGCCGATGTGGCACCAGGTCGACTGGCCGTCATCGTGACGCAGTCCCGTGTTGCCGAAGTGACGACACTGCTGCAGGAAGCGGGCCTCGCGGCTATTGATCCTCGGGACAGTGAGAGCCGAGGACTCGCTGCCGATCTCGTGGTGTTGGGTGCTGAGGGGGCCAACGGGCTTGAGTTTGACGGCGTAGTCGTCGTGGAGCCGAGCGAAATCGTCCGTCGCGGTGCCGTATCTGACCAAACAGAGACGTCACGTGGCCTTCGCACGCTGTACGTGGCAATGACGCGTCCGACGCGACGCCTCGCCATTGTCGCCTCACAGCCGCTTCCGAGCACGCTCCGATAGCAACTATCACGGGCGCCCATGTGCCGAAATTTGGGCCCGAATGGTAGAACTGTAGAGATGAGTCAGGCCACTTCCCTCGATACGCACGCCGCCTCCGGCAAAATTGTCCACGACCGCCCGCCAATGCTGGCGATCGGCGTGATGATTTGGTTGGGCAGTGAGCTCATGTTCTTCTCGGGCCTTTTTGCTGCCCTGTTCACCATTCGGGCCCACCTTCCCTACTGGCCGCCAAAGGGCACTCACCTCGACGTCGTGCAGTCCGGTATTTTCACCATCATCCTGGTGGCGTCATCGTTCACGATGCAGTGGGCGGTGTACCTCATTGAGCACCGCAATCGCAAGGGCGCCCGCCTGTGGACCAACATCTCACTGATTATGGGAACGCTCTTCGTGTTGAACCAGGTCTGGGAGTGGACCCACCTCGAGACTCGTTGGTACACCAACTCCTACGGCTCCGTGTTCTTCATCACTACCGGTATCCACGGTCTGCACGTAACACTCGGCTTGATTGCAATGGGTCTGTTGCTCTTCCGCATGCGTGGTACTGAGGGCGACCCCGGTGAGCTCGCGACGTTCCAGGGCGTGAGCTACTACTGGCACTTTGTTGACGTTGTCTGGATCGGGCTGTACTCGGCCCTCTTTCTCCTGAAGTAGGAACTATGAAACTGCGCCACACCCCCCTGCTGCTCATCGCCACGGCCCTCGTTGCCGGGCCGTTGTTGCTGTTCGCCGATGCGGCTGGTGCCGGCACCTCCTCATCCCCAGCCATTACCTACCAGACCTCCCGCATCAATGCCGGTACGCCGAACTCAACGAATGTCACCAAGGACCCGAAGACCGGCGCGATCACCTCGTACGGTGACAGTGCCATTACCTACACCGTTCCCTCGCCAGCGCTGAACGCACTGGGACAGTCGCTCTACTTGCAGAACTGCGCAAGTTGTCACGGCACGGAAGCCAATGGTGTACCCGCCGACGGCACCCAGGGCGCCTACCCGAACTTGCAGGGCCTCGGCGCCGCGACCATTGACTTCTGGATTGCCTCAGGTCGCATGCCCGCGGCCGATCCTCGTTCGGTGCAGGCCGAGCGCCGCGTACCGCGCCTAACTGATCAGCAGGCCGTGGCGATTTCGGCGTGGGTGAACTCCTTGGCGCCCAGCTACCCCGCCATTCCTTCGGTCAACGTCAAGGATGGTAACTACTCGAACGGCCAGGCGCTGTTCGCGCTGAATTGCGCAGCCTGTCACACCATTGAGGGTGCGGGTGACGCCTTGGCCTTCGACACCTACGCTCCGTCGCTTCGCCACATTCCGGGCTACCAGATCGTGGAAGCAATTCGCTCCGGTCCTGGCAACATGCCCCGCTTCACCGGTAACTTGAGTGACGCACAGGTGCGCGACATCGTCAAGTACGTAACGAGCTATGTGCAGCACCCTCAGAACCCCGGTGGGCTCGGCCTCGGTGGTTTGGGACCAGTTGCAGAAGGATTTGTGGCACTGCTTATTGGTGTCGGATTGCTGGCCTTGGCCGGCTACTGGGTAGGAGAGCGCGAGTGAGCGAACACGAACAGCGGACACCAGTTTCACTGAAGGGTCTTCCAGCAGACGACCCGCACCTGCAGCCGTTGGCCCGCCGACCCCACATGGTCGAGCAGGTCATCACGGGCTTGTTTATCTTTGGCTTGCTCTTCACGTTGCTGTTCGCCGTGGCCTTCGTGCAGAACTGGGCGCCATGGACGTTGGGTGCAACGCTCGGAACGGGCATGTCCCTTTTCGGTATCGGCATCATTGCGTGGGGTAAGTACCTCATGCCGCGTGGCCCCTTCGTCGAAGAGCGTCACGACTTGGCGAGCTCCGATGAAGAGCGCGAAGCGTTCACCGCCGCAATCGTCGAACGCGGGGGCGGCGTCATTAAGCGTCGCAAGTTCCTGGCCGGTCTGCTCGGCACGGGCGTTGGCGCCTTCAGCATCGTCTCCCTCTTCCCATGGGTTCGCTCGCTCGGACCAATGCCGAAGGGTACGTTGTTTCACACGGACTGGGGCAAGGGCTCGTACCTCGTCGACATCTCCGGTCGCCGCATCAACGTCTCGGACCTGACCATTGGTTCGCTCGTAACGGTGTTCCCCGAAGGTATGGAGCACACCGACAACGGCCAGGCCGTTGACCAGACCGTGTTGATCCGCGTAACCAACCAGGACTTCACCACCCGCAAGGGACGCGAAACGTGGGCACCGCAGGGCTACGTGGCCTACTCCAAGTTGTGCACCCACCTCGGCTGCCCCGTGGGCCTCTACGAGCAGGAACTCGAGTTGCTCGTCTGCCCGTGCCACCAGTCGATGTTCAATGTCACCAACGGGGCCATGCCCACTTTTGGTCCCGCACCACGCCCGCTGCCGCAGTTGCCCCTAATGGTGGACTCAAACGGTTTCTTGCAGTCACAATCGGACTTCCATGAGCCAGTAGGCCCAGGATTCTGGGAGCGTAGCTAATGAGCACAATCAACACCACTCGTAAGTCGAACCCCTACGGGAAGGTCGGCCAGGTCATTAATGAACTGGACGACCGTCTCGGACTCGCCAAGGGCGGACGCACTCTGCTCGACAAGGTGTTCCCCGACCACTGGTCGTTCATGTTGGGCGAGATCGCGCTCTACTCCTTTGTCGTACTTCTCGTCACCGGAATTTTCTTGACGTTGTTCTATGTGCCTTCCTCCACACTCGTGGTGTACCACGGTGCCTACCTCCCACTGGTTGGGCAGAAGATTTCCCAGGCCTACGCATCGTCCGTCGACCTGTCGTTCGCCGTCCGCGGTGGACTGTTGATGCGTCAAATGCACCACTGGGCCTGCGACATCTTCGTTGGTGGCATCTTGGTGCACATGGCTCGCGTCTTCTTCACCGGCGCCTTCCGTAAGCCCCGGGAAGGAAACTGGACGATTGGTACGACCCTGCTCGTTCTTTCGATCGCGGAAGGCTTTCTCGGCTACTCGCTCCCCGACGACCTCGTCTCGGGTACCGGTATCCGCATTGCGTACTCGATTATTGAATCGGTCCCCGTGGTCGGTACCTACATCGCCTTCTTCCTCTTTGGCGGCAACTTCCCCGGCACGGTGGTGCTCGGACGCTTCTTCATCATTCACGTGTTGCTGATTCCGCTGGTCCTCCTCGGACTGGTCGGCGCCCACCTGTTCATGCTGGTGCAGCAGAAGCACACGCAGTTCCCCGGTAAGGGTCGCACGGAGAAGAACGTGGTCGGTACACCGATGTACCCCGTGTTCATGGCTAAGACCACCGGCTTCTTGTTCATCGTGGGTGGGGCTATCGCACTGCTCGGTGCTTTCGCACAGATCAACCCGATTTGGCAGTTCGGCTTCTACGAACCAGCCCGAATCTCGTACGCCGTGCAACCCGACTTCTACATGGGCTTCCTCGATGGCATCTTGCGTATTTGGCCCGCTTGGCAGTTCAATGCCTTCGGTCACACGATTCCGCTGGAAGTAACCCTGCCGACCGTCGTGTTCCCCACAATTCTCTTTGCATTGGTCTACGCGTGGCCCACCATTGAGCGCAAGTACACCGGCGACAACGAGCTGCACAACTTGCTCGACCGTCCGAGCTTCCGACCGAAGCGCACCGCGGTCGGCGTCACGATGTTCGTCTTCCTCGCCACGATTTTCGTCGGTTCCTCGACCGACGTTATTGCCAACTTCTTCAAGGTTTCCTTGAACACCGTCTTGGTCGAGATGCGTGTGTTGACGTTCGTGCTGCCGGCATTGGCGTACCCCATCACCCTCAAGATCTGCAAGGAAATGCAGGGCTTCAGTGGTGCGGGTAAGCGTAAGACGACCAACATCGTCACCCGTACGGAAGAGGGCGAATACGTCGCCACGCCGGCACCGGTCTACGTCGACGACGCGCACGAGGAACTCGATGCCTTGCCGGTACCGACTTTCGTGGTGGAAGAAGACGAGACGATGGTGAGCACGGGAGTGCGCCGAGCCGAGCGCTAGGCCATGCGACGTGTCGGCCTTGCCGCCGGACTCCTCGCTGGCGTAATACTCGCGAGTCAGACGGCATTTTCGATGTCGGGCGGTGCGGCATCACCAGCCAGTGACAATGGAACGCCGTGGTCGGTAGCGACAAGTAGTGCGGCGGGGATTGCGTCGGACTATCGCATGGTGAACATCGATCACGTGCAGTTCCGAGTGCTTCGCCTCTATCGCGACACGACCCTGCTGCACTGGCACGTGGGTTCACAGGACCCACCCGTGGTCATGAGTCGTATTCCGGCCGATGGAAGAAGCGCCATCGACCTCGCGACCGAGGGACGAGCCGGTGTCGTTGCGGTCTTCAACGGTGGCTTCAAGCAGGGGGCCAAGGCCGGGGGCGCCGTGGTCGACGGACTAGTTGTGGCGCCACTCGCCGCCGGTATGGCCACGATTGCCCTCGATAAATATGGGCACTGGGAGATGGGTACCTGGGGTCAACCCGGCTTCCCTACGGCGAATTTTTCCCCAGTGAGCGTGCGTCAAAATCTGCCTCCACTTGTTGCCGCGGGCACCGTCGCACCGAGTGCGGTCGCGAATCACTGGGGCGTGTGGGGCGATCCACTCCACGGGAACCCGGTGCAGCCGCGCAGTGGTCTGGGCGTCGACGGCAATGGCAACTTGCTGTATCTGGCACCCATCAAGGGCGTTCTGCCGAAGCAGCTCGGTGATGCCATGGTGGCGTTGCACATTCGGTATGGCATGGAGCTGGACATGAACCCCTACTGGCCGACCCTCGGCGCCAGCCTCACGCCGCTCCACCGGACCGGACCACTCCCGGTGCAGATCCCGTATAGCTCGCACGACCCCACGATGTATTTTTCGAACTGGGAACGGGACTTCTTCGTGGCCAGTATTGAACCCGGGGTGACGACCTGCCGCTGGGTTGCCCCCGGCCTGACGCACGGTTTTTCGAACCGTGTTGCGACGCCTCAGCCCCTTCACCTGTACGGGACGTCTTGCCCGCAGGGGTGACCAGTACCCCTGGAGGCCCCGGCGTAGGATGGACGACATGTCAACGGTGACCGACGAACGCTGGCCCTCGGCCGCATCCCTGCTGGTGTACGACGCCCACACCGGGTATTGCAACATTCCCCTGTTAGGTGCGCACACGTATCTCTCCTCAGTAACGCCTCGCTCGCCAATTCCGACGGCCACCGCTATTCGCGCCGCACTCCAGTCCTATTCGACCTACGCCATCGACGCTGATATCGACCTCCTCAACCACGTGCGACTCCTTGATCGTGGTGACATTCACGAACCGGACTTACGAGGGGCTATCGCGCTGAGTCAGGCACTTAGTCGAGCCAGCACCGAACCCTGGATTCTGCTCGGGGGTGACAACGCACTCACCTGGCACGCGATGCGGGCCCTGGCGGGCACCGAACTGGCCAACTGGGGACTTATTACCTTCGATGCCCATCTCGATATGCGCGACGGCCGAAGCAACGGTTCGCCCGTTCGTCAGCTCTTGGATGAGGGCTTGCCGGGGGAGCACGTTGTCCAAATCGGCCTCGCTGATTTCTCGAACTCGGCGCACTACGCCGCCGAGGCTCGGGGGCGAGGTGTCACGATTGTGACTCGAGGGGCGCTTCGACGCCGTTCAATGCTCGACGTCATCACCGAAGCGCTCGCCATTGCGGGCGCCAACGGGCGACCGGTCTACGTAGACATTGACGTCGACGTCTGTGATCGCAGTGTGGTGCCCGGCTGCCCGGCTGCGGCCCCTGGGGGGCTCAGCGCTGACGAACTTCGTCACGCGGTTCGGACCATCGCCGCCGACCAACGGGTGCGGGCGCTTGACATCACCGAAATTGACGTGGAACGTGATACCGCGGACCACCGAACCGTTCGCTTAGGGGCGCTTCTAGTCCTCGAAGCGGCGATGGGAATAGCGAAGCGAGAGCAATGACCGTCACCATTACCAACCAACCCCTTTCGCGCGACGAACTCGTTCGAGTGGCTCGTGGGGGCGAGGCGGTGGTCATCAGCGATGATGTGTTGGCGCATCTAGCCCAACGCCGAGACGACATTGAAGTCCTCGTCCAATCGGGTGAACCTGTGTACGGGGTGTCAACAGGTTTCGGCTCCCTCGCCACCACGTTTGTCAGTCCACAGGACCGGCGCGCGCTTCAACAAGCGCTCGTCCGGTCGCACGCGGCCGGCGTCGGGCCCGTTGTTGAGGTGGAGATCGTGCGCGCCATGATGGTGTCACGCCTCAGCACACTCTGTTCGGGCGTCACGGGTGTTCGCCCCGTCACGGCGCAGGCCTACGCCAATCTTTTGAATGCGACCATTACGCCCGTGGTGCACGAATACGGGTCGCTCGGCTGTTCGGGCGACCTCGCGCCGCTCGCCCACGTCGCCCTCGTGGTGATGGGCGAGGGTGAAGCCTTCCTCGCCGATGGCCGTCGCGTCAGCGGCGCCGAGGCCCTCGCACAGGCCGGACTGGAGCCCGTTGTCCTCGCAGAAAAGGAAGGCCTCGCCCTCCTCAACGGGACCGACGGCATGCTCGGCCATCTCATTTTGGCCATCGCCGATGGTCTGGAGCTCCTCGCGCTGGCCGACGTTTCGGCGGCTCTGTCGATTCAGGCCCTTCGCGGAACCGACCGAACGTTCATTGCTGAGTTGCAGGCGTTGCGCCCCCACCCTGGTCAAGCCACGAGTGCGGCCAACCTTCTTCGGTTGATGGCAGACTCACCCATGGTGGCGTCACACGCCACTGATCGCAGCCAGGTGCAAGACGCGTACTCCTTGCGCTGCGCGCCCCAGGTGCACGGCGCGGCGCGCGACACCTTCGCGCACGCGACGCGGGTCGCCGACATTGAACTGGCCTCCGCGATTGACAATCCGTCGGTGCTGCCCGACGGCCGCCTTTCGTCGAATGGTAATTTTCACGGCGCTCCGGTGGCCTACGTGCTCGACTTCTTGGCCATTTGCCTGGCTGACGTGGCCTCAATGGCGGAGCGACGCACCGATCGTCTCCTCGACGTCCATCGAAACTACGGCTTGCCACCATTTCTCGCGGCGCAGGCCGGCGTTGACTCCGGTCTCATGATTGCGCAGTACACCCAGGCCGGCATGGTCTCGGAGATGAAGCGGCTGGCCGCACCAGCCAGCGTCGACTCCATTCCTTCATCGGCCATGCAGGAGGACCACGTGTCCATGGGGTGGCACGCCGCCCGCAAACTGCGCCGCAGCCTCGACGCCTTCGCCGACGTCATCGCGATTGAGCTCGTGGCGTCATCGCGAGCGATGGCCCTGCGGGCACCGCTGCTGGCGGCGGAACCCACGCAGCGGGTCGCGGACGCGGTCAATCGGGTATCGGGTGGTCCCGGCCCCGATCGATGGTTGGCCCCAGAACTGCGCGCCGTTGGCGCACTGGTACGCGATGGCAATCTGCTGGCCATCGCTCGAGACGTCGTTGTCGTTAACTAACTGAGCAAAGGAGCTCACATGGAAGGTGCTCGTCCCGTACGCGCTCATCGAGGTACCGAACTGCACACCCTCGGATGGCCTCAAGAGGGTGCGCTGCGCATGTTGCAGAACAACCTCGACCCGGAGGTCGCCGAACGTCCCGACGATTTGGTCGTCTACGGCGGCACCGGGCGAGCGGCCCGAGACTGGCGCAGTTTTGACGCCATGGTCCGCACCCTCTCGACCCTGAAGAACGACGAGACGATGCTCGTGCAGTCGGGTCGCCCAGTGGGCGTCTTTCAGACGCACGAGTGGGCTCCGCGCGTGTTACTGGCGAACTCGAATCTGGTCGGCGACTGGGCCACGTGGCCAGAATTTCGCCGGCTCGAGGCGCTCGGTCTGACCATGTACGGCCAAATGACGGCCGGCTCATGGATCTATATCGGTACGCAGGGCATCTTGCAGGGAACCTACGAAACCTTCGCCGCCGTGGCGGCCAAGCGCTTTGGCGGCACCCTAGCGGGGACCTTGACCTTGACCGCAGGTGCCGGTGGCATGGGTGGTGCGCAACCACTCGCCGTCACCATGAACGACGGCGTCTGCCTCTGTGTCGATGTCGACCCGGCTCGTCTCGAGCGTCGCGTGCAGCACGCCTACCTCGACGAGTGGACGAGTGATCTCGACGCGGCACTCGCCCGCGTACTCGAAGCGAAGCGGACCCGAACCCCACTGTCCGTCGGATTGCTCGGAAACGCGGCGACAATCTTTCCCGAACTGCTCCGCCGCGGTGTCGAGGTCGACATTGTGACGGACCAAACGTCGGCGCACGACCCGCTCAGCTACCTGCCCGAGGACATCGACCTGAGTGACTGGCAAGAGTACGCCGAGAAGAAGCCGGACGAGTTCACCGATCGCGCCCGTTTATCGATGGCCAAGCACGTTGAAGCCATGGTCGGCTTCATGGACGCCGGGGCCGAAGTGTTCGACTACGGTAACTCCATTCGGGGTGAAGCCCTGTCGGGTGGCTACCAGCGCGCTTTCTCGTTCCCCGGTTTCGTGCCGGCCTACATTCGCCCACTCTTCTCCGAGGGCAAGGGACCGTTCCGGTGGGCCGCCCTTTCAGGCGACCCGAAGGACATTGCTCGGACCGACGCCGCCGTCCTCGAACTCTTTCCCGAGAACGAGGCACTGCACCGATGGATCACCAAGGCGCAGGACAAGGTCAAGTTTCAGGGTCTGCCGGCGCGCATCTGCTGGCTCGGGTACGGCGAGCGAGACAAGGCGGGGGTCTTGTTCAACGACCTCGTGGCGAGTGGTGAGATTTCAGCCCCGTTGGCCATTGGTCGAGATCACCTCGACGCCGGTTCCGTGGCATCGCCGTATCGTGAGACCGAGTCAATGCTCGACGGCTCCGACGCCATCGCCGACTGGCCGCTGCTGAACGCCCTCGTGAATACGGCATCGGGCGCCTCGTGGGTCTCGATTCACCACGGTGGCGGGGTCGGCATCGGTCGATCAATTCACGCCGGACAGGTCTGCATCGCTGACGGCACGCCATTGGCGCGCCAGAAGATTGAGCGGGTCCTCACGAACGACCCGGGCATGGGTGTCATTCGCCACGTGGACGCGGGCTACGAGATTGCCGAAACGACCGCCGCCGAACGAGGCGTACGCATTCCCATGCGTGAGGGGTAATGACCAGCCATCTCCTGACGAACATCGGCGAGTTGCTCACGAACGATCCGACGCTCGGTGACGAGTCGATGGTGGGTCGACTCACGAACGCGGCCCTCGTCATTGATGACGGTGTGGTCGCCTGGGTCGGGTCAACGTCGCAGGCGCCGGCGTGCGACACCGCCGATGACATGAAGGGGGCCGCCGTGCTGCCGGGCTACGTGGACAGTCACACTCACCTCGTTTTCGCGGGGGAGCGTAGCGACGAATTCGAGGCTCGCATGGCGGGGCGCCGTTACGACGGCGGAGGCATTCGCCGCACCGTCGCCGCGACGACTGCGGCCAGTCGCGAGGCCTTGCTCAGGTCGACTCGGGAGCGTCTCGCCGCCCTGCAGCGAAGTGGCGTCACCACCGTCGAGATGAAATCGGGCTACGCCCTCACGGTGGATGGTGAGGCTCGCTTGGTTGGTATCGCTACTGAACTCACCAACGAAGTCACGTTTCTCGGGGCCCACGTCGTGCCCGAGGAGTACGCGGCCGACCGCGACGGCTACGTCGCACTGGTCGCTGGGCCCATGATGGCGGCCTGCGACGCCGCGAATTGGGTCGACGTGTTTTGCGATCAGGGCGCCTTTAGTGTCGACGAAGCGCGCCATATTTTGACGGCCGCGAAGCTAGCGAATAAGCAGCTTCGCTTGCACGGAAACCAACTCGGTGAGACGGGTGGCGTTGGTCTCGCCGTCGAAATGGGGTGCGCCAGTGTTGATCACTGCTCGCACGTGAGCGACGCCGAACTAGCCCTCCTGGGGGCGTCGTCAACCGTTGCGACATTGCTCCCCTCGGCCGAGTTTTCTACCAAGTCACCGTACCCTGACGCCCGACGATTTCTCGACGCCGGCGTCACGGTGGCCCTGGCCACGGACTGCAATCCCGGAACTTCGTACGTGACCTCAATGGGATTCGTCATTGCCCTGGCGGTACGGGAGATGGGGATGACCGTTGACCAAGCCGTGTGGTCGGCGACCATGGGGGGTGCTCAGGCCCTACGGCGCAGTGACGTAGGTCACCTCGGCGTCGGGGCCCGTGGTGACCTCGTCGTACTGGACGCACCACGGGCCGCCCACGTGGCCTATCGACCAGGCAGCGACCTCGTGGCCAGGGTGCTCCATGCCGGTCATGGTGCGCTGGCGACATGAGGCAACGGCACCTACAGTAAAGACATGACGTTCGGACTGAGAAATATCGAACCAGCCCTCCGCGGCGCGTGGCACCCTCTGTGCCGAAGCAGTGAAGTGACCACGGCACCGCAGGCCTTCACCCTGATGGGGCAGGCCTACGTGGTCTACCGCCACGAGACTGAGGGTCTTCGCATCTTTCTGGACCAGTGTCCGCACCGTCGGGCGCCACTGTCGCTGGGCACCTGTGAGGGTGCCACGCTCCGCTGCGCTTATCACGGCTGGCGGTTTGATGGTGACGGCACCTGCGTGGAAATCCCGTCGCTCGGCGCCGGCGCCACCGTGCCACCCCGTGCACGCCTGACTTCACCGGCCGCGGTGGCCGAATCCCACGGCATGGTCTTCATTGCACCGGAGACACCGGTCATGGCTCTACCGAGCATTGCCACCGACGCCGACACCTCCTTCATGCGGGGTGACCTCGATCCCATCAACACCCGCGGAAATGCCGGACTGCTGGCCGACAACTTCTTGGACATGGCCCACTTCGCCTTTATCCACGCGGGTACCTTCGGCGCCGGTGAGGCGACCGAGGTCGGTCCCTACGACGTGGTGCGTGATGGCTACGGCTTTACGGCCGTGTACGAACACGACTTCGCGAATCGGGAAGACCCGGGCGTCGCGACTGGCCTCCGGCCACTCGTCCAGCGTCGCCGATTGACCTACCGGTACAGCGCGCCCTACCACCTTGAACTGG
>DAIPLC010000136.1:0-4103 GCA_036769405.1 Acidimicrobiales bacterium | reverse complement strand
GTCCTGCACGTTGCCGGCCTCGCCAAAGGGGTTTCCACCCGCGCCGACGTCGGCACCGAAGCGGTCGTAGTGGGAACGGCGTTCGGGGTCGGAGAGAATCTCGTAGGCCTGGGAAATCTCCTTGAACTTGGCCTCAGCCTCCGTGTTGCCGGGATTGGCGTCGGGGTGATACTGACGGGCCAAACGGCGGTAACTCTTCTTCAGTTCGTCGGGGGACGTCCCCCGGTCAACTTCGAGAATGTCGTATAAATCGGCACTCATTTTTCTTCTCCACTGAATTTGCGAGTGAGTTCACTCGAGACGGATTCGGCGGCCGCCATGGCCTCCTGGTACTTCATGCGACTCGGGCCCAGCAGGCCAACGGCGCCAATAGTTTCGCCATCGACCGTGACGGGGGCGACAATCACCGCACTGGTCGCGAGTGTTTCGTGGCCGGTCTCGGAGCCAATGGCCACCGAGAGGCCCTTATCAATGATGTCCTGCACCAGCGACACGACCAGGAGCTCCTGTTCGAGGAGGCTGAGTACTCGACGCACCGTTTCGACGCCGTCGAAGGACTCGGCCACGCGACTCGATCCGCCAATGAAGACGGACTCACCCTCGACAGTCGGTCGGTCGGCGTGCAGTGCCGCCACTGATTCACGCACGACCGTGGCGACGGGGTCGCTCATGGATGGCACCTGGACCTTCTGCCCGAGGGTCGTATTGAGCAGCAGGGCATTGAGTTGGCGCGAGGCTTCGGCACACTGTTCGTAGCTCACGTCGACACTGGGCACAATGGCGTGCTTCGACACGGCGCCGTCGGAATACACGGTGACGAGCAGCAGGTGCCGAACATCGAGACTGACGAGCTGCGCCGAGAGGATGCTGGCTTCGCGGTGCCCGGCCCCTACGATGACCGAGGTGTAGGCCGTCATCTGACTGAGCAATGTCGAGGTCTGCTCAAGGACCGATTCCACGTCGCCGCGCACGTTGGCGAAGAATTCGCGCACTTGAAGCTGCTGGGCTTCGCCGAGGACGCCCCGCTGCAGGTGATCAACGAAGTAGCGGTAGCCCTTTTCGGTGGGAATGCGGCCGGCGGAGGTGTGGGGCTGGGCGAGGTAGCCCTCACGCTCGAGAGAGACCAGTTCCGAGCGAACGGTGGCCGGCGATACGCCAATATCGGTACTTTGTAGCACGGTGGAGGACCCGACGGGTTGATTGGTATCGATGTGCTCAGTGACAACGGCCTCGAGGATGGTTGCCCTGCGGGGGTCGAGATCGTTGTTGGGAACAGATGAGTTACTGCGTGGCGCCACGTGTCCTCCTTTAGCACTCAATTGTACCGAGTGCTAACTCCACGTCGGCACATCAGGAGCAGGCCGTAGCAAAACGCAAGGCGCGGCACAGTTCGTCGTGTCGATCCCCCAGTGTGCCCACGTACTGTGTCAAAGTGCTCGTGGCGACCGTGGTGAGGTTGTCAAAACTAACGACACATGGTTGTGGCAACCCCTCGGCCTCGTCGAGGAGAATTTCGGAACGAATGCCTCGGATTGTTCGTGTGACCGGCGCAACCACGACCCGATGAAGGAACGGAAGAGCAGCCGAACCGGTCACCACCAGGACCGGCCGTCCCTGCGTCTCACTCTCCTGCCACCAAATATCGCCTTGCCGCACCGTTACCACGGCTCCTCCTCCACGAGTCGTCGCCCCTCATCCCGCGCCAATAGTGGTTCGTCAGGAGTCTCAGGGCGCAGCCGGTAGGCCTCGGCGTACTCCTCGGAAACTCGCCGATCCTCTTCGCGCTCGAAGAATTCGGTGAGGGCCCGACGAACGACGTCCGACCGGGACGTCGCCACGCCACGGCTCACGAGTAGGTCAATCTGCTCAATTACGTTCTCCGCCATGCGAGTAACCAACTGTGTCATGCAAAAAACATACCGTTATGCACATCACTTCTCCTGCGCTACCTTCTACGGAGCAACGGTCGCTGAGGAGGCCTCCATGATCACAAGTCCCACCAATCGAAGCGAGCCTTACGCCCTTCCGGAGCGTGAACTTCTCGACGCCTGGCTCGATTTCCATCGAGCGACGTTGCTGTCGAAGTGTGCCGGCCTGACCGACGACCAGCTGAAGACTCGCGCGGTCCCCTCCTCAACGATGACGCTCCTCGGCCTCTTGCGGCACATGACGGAGGTAGAGACCTGGTGGTTTGACACCATGCTCCTGGGGCTCACGGCGGACGATGACTACCTCTACGTGACGGCAGAAGACAATGACGGTGACTTCAACAATCTCGACGACTCCCCCGTGGCAGCTGTCGAGGCCCTATTTCTCGCCAATTGCGAGCGTGCACGAAAATTGGTAGCCGACCTCTCGCTCGATCAGGTAGCGGTCCGGTCCACGCCGGCAAAACCCTTCGACCTCCGCTGGATCTACCTTCACATGATTGAGGAGTACGCACGGCACAATGGACACGCCGACCTATTGCGCGAACTCATCGACGGACAGACTGGGATCTAGTCGCAACTCAGCGTCACATGGCGAAGCTCGAAACGTGAACTGTGAACTCTCCTCAATCAGAGCTGACGCCCCGAAGCGACTGAACGAGTTGAGGGATTGACGTCACGGCAATTTCCCAAATTTGATTACTGTCTACGCGAAAATAGTGGTGTGCCAGCAGAATGCGCAAACTAGTGATATCACGCCAAGGAACGTCAGGATACTGACCCTTCGTTTCATCCGACAACAAATTTGCTGCTTCGCCAACTATTTCTAGCAAGCGTTCGGTTGCCCGCTGCGCTATTAAATTTTCCGTGAAATGAGGCATTCCAAGACCAGTAATAACCTCAATCTCGGTGCAGGCTTCACGAATGTCAACCAATCGAAGCTCGTCTCCGCGACTCACAGCGCAACCGCCTCGGCTCGAATATGGCTGTCGCGACTTTTCAAAGCTGCGAGCGACACAACATCAACCCGTCTACCTAGGAGTTCTTCTAGTTCTTGCTGAAGGTGCAGGAGATCAAAGAGCGAGCTTCCATTGTCAAACTCGACGAGGATATCAATGTCGCTGGCTGCCCCGTCGTCGCCCCGTGCGACCGAACCAAACACCGCTGCCGAGAGGCCTCGGTGCCGTCTCACCGCTCCGAGCACTACGTCTCGATTCTGTTGCAAAAATTCCAGAACTTGCGCCACGCACTGACTGTATCAGTGGATTGGCGCATTATTGCATAACGCGCCCAGCACCACGAAACTAGTCCTCGAGTTTGAGCGCCGCCACGAATGCCTCCTGAGGCACTTCGACGCGGCCCAGGTTCTTCATACGCTTCTTACCCTCTTTTTGCTTCTCGAGGAGCTTTCGCTTTCGGGTGATGTCACCGCCGTAACACTTGGCGAGCACGTCCTTGCGGCGGGCCTTGACAGTTTCGCGCGCAATGACTCGACCACCAACAGCGGCCTGAATCGGCACATCGAACATCTGCCGCGGAATGAGTTCCTTCAGCCGTTCGGCCATGCGCCGTCCGTAGTAGTCGGCGTTGGAGTGGTGCACGATGGTGGAGAAGGCGTCCACCGGTTCGTGATTGATAAGTAGGTCGACCCGCACCAATTTCGACGTGACGTACCCTTCGGGTTCGTAGTCGAGGGAGGCGTAGCCCTTGGTGCGAGACTTGAGCGCGTCGAAGAAGTCAATGACAACTTCCGCGAGCGGAATCGTGTACTTGAGCTCGACCCGCTCGGCTGAGAGGTAGTCCATCTTGATCATCTCGGCGCGGCGGGACTGACACAGGTCCATAACGGTGCCGAGGAACTCGCTCGGCGTCAGAATCGAAATCGACAGAATCGGTTCGTCAATGTGGTCGAGGCGCGACGGGTCCGGCAGGTCAGTCGGGTTGTCAATCTGCACTTCGCTGCCGTCGGTCAAGAAGGCGCGGTACACCACGGAGGGCGCGGTCGCAATGATGTCGAGATTGAACTCACGCTCCAAGCGCTCACGGACAATTTCCATGTGGAGCAGACCGAGGAAGCCGCACCGGAAACCAAACCCCAGCGCGTGGGACGACTCGGGCTCGTAGGTGATGGAGGCGTCGTTCAGCTTCGGTTTGTCGAGCGAGTCGCGAAGGTCC
>DAIPLC010000135.1:0-4119 GCA_036769405.1 Acidimicrobiales bacterium | reverse complement strand
GAGGAGAGAAAGCACAATCACGAACCCGCGACTAGGGCGACGACGAGCCCTCTCCTCACTGGATTGAGCGCCGCGCTTGGTCCGCGCCGCGCGCTCCGTGGTATCAGCCGGTCGCGTCCGCCTCGAGACGGGCGTCTCGTGTCGACCTCGACCTTGCCCCCGAGTTGAACGTTCTGCTCGCTTCCGGCGATCCGTCATAGCGCTTCCTCAAATCCCCACAGTTTGGTTTCGGGCTGTAGCCACAGCCCCGTCTCGTCGAACACTCGTTGGCGCACAACGCGCATTAACGAATAGACGTCATTCGCCGCGCCGTCGCGGTCGGCGATGATGAAGTTGGCGTGCTTTGGTGACACGACGGCCGAGCCGATGCGAAGTCCGCGGGCACCCACCGCATCAATGAGTCGACCAGCGGAGTCCCCGGGCGGATTACGAAACACACTCCCCGCATTCGCGCCGCCGGGTTGATGCTCACGACGCCAGCGGACGATGGAGCGCAGCAACTCGGCTTCCACCGCAACGTCACCGCGCTGGAGCTCCAACGTGACGGAGAGAACGATGTCGACCTCGGAAATGGCGGAGGTGCGGTATCCGAACGCCAATTCACTGGCCGCAATCTCACACAGTGCACCAGAGCGCCAGAGTGTCACTGACGTCACCGAGGCGGCCATGTCGGAGCCGTGCCCTCCCGCATTCATGGCTACGGCACCCCCAAAGGTGCCCGGGACACCGACCGCCCAGCCAAAGCCGCTTATGCCGTCGGCAGCGAGTAGGCGTGCCGCGCGCGGGAGGTCCATACCAGCACCGGCCACCACGGTCACTCCACCATCGTGCTCGCTCCACCGCACTTCAGCGAGCGCGCCGGCGCAGTGCAGGACGGCAATGTCGTGGGTGCCATCAGCGACCAACAGATTTGACCCGTTCCCCACGACGCGGACTTCGTGGCCGGCCGGGTTCTCCCAGGCGAGCAGATCCTCGGTGGACGAAAGCGTTGTGAAGGACGCCACCGATCCACCGACGCGGTAGGTGGTGTGCGAGCCCATTTGCTCATTGAACGCGGTGACGCCACTCACGCGGTCACCACATCGTCCGCCCACTGCCCCACGTCGCCGGCGCCAATGAAGAAGAGTGCATCGCCGTCGGCGAGCGTCAGGGCGTCGAGTACCTCGTCCTTGGTGGCGGCGTACCGCACCTCGTGATCCCGGTGCGACTGAATGGCGTCGGCCACGTCAGCACCGCTGACGCTGTGAACATTCTCCTCGCCGGAGGCGTAAATATCGGTCACAATGACCTCGTCAGCGAGGTCAAAGGCCGGGGCGAAAGCGACCCCGACGGCGTGAGTACGGCTGAAACGATGGGGCTGGAAGACAGCGACGATGCGCTGATAGCCCGCAGCCCGCGCAGCCTCGAGCGTCGCAGCGATTTCGGCCGGTAAGTGGGCGTAGTCCTCATAGACGTCAAAGTCACGATAGGTGCCGCGAAATTCGAAGCGCCGAGGCGCCCCTCGAAAGGCCTCTAGGCCGGCGACGACCGCGGACTCATCTACGCCGAGCGTCAGGGCCAGTACCGCGACCACCGCGGCGTTCGCGACATTGTGTGCTCCCGTGACCCGGAGCGTAATTGCCACGGATCGGTCGCCCTGAAGGGTGAAGGTAGCGCTCCGACGGTGCAATTGACTCTCAATCACCCGCCACTGGGCATGGTCGGAGGTCCCGACCGTCAGCACGTCACGATGAACCATGGAGGCAACGCGAGCCGCGCCGGCGTCATCAATCCACGCCACGACGGGTCCGGTCGTGCGTTCGATCAGATTGACGAAGGCCGCCTCCAGCGTCGCCAGATCGCCGTAGTGATCGAGGTGATCAGCCTCCACGTTGAGTACACCGAGGGCGAAAGGTCGCAGTAGAGCGAAGGTGCCGTAGCTTTCGTCAGTCTCGAGAAGCAGCGTCGAAGACGACCCCGCGTGGCCATTCTTGCCCACCCCCCGAACGTCTGCACCGACGAGCCAACTATCGTCACGCCCCGCCGCGGCCATCACGTGCACCATCATCGAGGTGGCCGTAGTTTTTCCGTGCGTCCCCGTGAGACCCACGACGTCAAAGAGCCCTCCGAGCTGCCCAAGCAGTTCGGACCGTGCCAGCAACGTGGCTCCCCGATCACGGGCTCGCAAAAGGACCGGGTGTGTTAGCGGTACCGCGGGTGACCACAGCACCACGTCGGCATCGTCCCCCGCGAGCGGGTCCGTGTCGAGCGTTATCGCAATCCCCTCACGGATGAGGTCGTCGGCACTTTCGCCAATGGCGGCGTCACAGCCGGAGACGACGCATCCGTAGTCGTGCAAGAACCTGGCCACACCACTCATGCCAGCCCCGGCACAACCCACGATGTGCACCCGCGCACCGGGGTGGAGGTTCATCGCGCCACCTCCAGCACCGTCGAGGCGATGGCCTTCGCGGCATCGCGACGGGACAGCGTGAGAGCGCCGGCCTCCATGCGGGCCATTTGGTCGTCAGCCAGAATCATGGCCAATGCAGCCGCCAATTTGGCGGGGGTAAGCGATTCCTCGCGAAGCAGCAACCCACCGCCCGCGGTCGCCAAGGCCTGCGCATTGGCCCCCTGATGGTCACCGGGAGCGCCGGGGAGAGGAATCAGCACCGAGGCAATGCCGAGGGTGCTGAGTTCGGCCACGGTAGTGGCACCCGACCGACAGACGGCGACGTCCGCCACCGACCACCAGGTCGTCATATCCCCGAAACCAATAATGCGGTAGTCCAGTCCGTTGACTGCGGGAGCCTGCGCACGAACCCACGACTCATCACGTCGCCCAGTGATGTGCACGAGTGTGCGGTCTTCTCGCTCGGACCAGAGGCCAGCGAGCGCCAGCGTGATTTCATTGACGCGCCGCGACCCCAACGATCCCGTCATCACCACCACCACGCGCCGGCCGGGGGCGATGGCTGATGCGAGTTCGGCCTTCGCCTTCGCCCGAGCTTCTGGCGTGCGATCGATGGCGGCAATGTCGTGACGCACGGGAGCACCCGTGACGACCGTCCGCGCATCCGCAACACCGAAGGCCACGCACCGCCGCGTTGCAAACGGAGCGAGCAGCCGATGGGTGAGCGGTGCATGGGCGTCAAGGTCCACCAGGATCAAGGGTTGTCGCCAAAGGACGGCCCCGAGGGACATCGCGAATGAGGCGTACCCTCCAACGCTGACAACTGCTCGGGGTCGCCAGCGTCCAACCAGAGCCAGACCCGTCACGATTGCTCGGAGTAGACCAAAAACGGCCCCGACATTCTGAAGACAGGCGCGTGGGGCAATGGAACGACGCAGACCTCGACCGCTAAGCAAAGTCAGAGCGATGGGGCCGTCACCTAAAAGACGACCCTCTTGTCCGCGAGTCGAGCCCACGTAGCGCAACTGTTCCGTCGACAATCCGTCTGCCTGAAGGGCCTCAGCGATGGCCTGCATCGGAAAAATGTGACCACCGGTGCCACCGCCAGTTATGACGACCGGACCACTCATGGACGATGGGACCGCACGTTGTTGCGAGAGGGCGTCACGGGACGATTTTGGGGCAACCTCGCCAGAATGGCGGACATCGGAAGAAAGGGTTCGACCTCACTTCGGATATTGATGTGGTGACTGACCGAGGTGTCGTGAGCGATGTTATAGAGCAGCCCGACGGCGGCCATTTGCATGATGAGGGCCGTACCGCCATAGCTAAAGAAGGGCAACGGAACACCCGTCACCGGCCAAAGACCCACCACCGATGCGATGTTGATCAGAGCCTCCAGAATGATCCAGGTGGTGAGGCCAATCGCAATGAGTCGCAACTCATCGTTCCGACACGCCTTAATGATTCGCGTCGCGAAACTGAGAAAGGCCGCGAAGAGGACGATGACAATAAGCGTTCCGACGAAACCGAGTTCCTCGCCAATGATTGAAAAAATAAAGTCGGTGTGAGGATTTGGCAGCATGCCCCACTTCAAACTGCTGCGGCCATACCCGAGACCCGTCAGTCCACCCGAGCCCAGGGCAATCACGGAGTGGGACAACTGGTAGTTATAGTCGGCCAAGTGTGTGTTCGGGTGAAGAAACGCGAAGCGACGCATGGCGTAG
>DAIPLC010000008.1:0-17801 GCA_036769405.1 Acidimicrobiales bacterium | reverse complement strand
CGCTGCAGGGCGTTGACTCTTACACCTCGCACGAGGTGCTCATCCTCCCCTACTAGCAGGCGCTCACCCGTCAGGACTCCCTCACCGGTGACTTCTACGACTGCTCCGCCCACTTCCTCTGGATCGGCGACCGGACCCGTCAACTCGACGGCGCCCACGTCGAGTTCCTGCGTGGTGTGGCCAACCCACTCGGCCTCAAGGTGGGGCCATCGACAACCGTGGAAGGTCTTCGCACTTTGGTGGCGACGCTGAACCCCGACAATGTCCCCGGGCGCCTGACCCTCATCTCCCGCATGGGACACGACAAGGTCTCCGACCTTCTCGGGCCACTCGTCGAGGCGCTCGACGCCGACGGCGCGTCCGTCCTGTGGACCTGCGACCCGATGCACGGCAACACGTTCAAGGCCGCCGGTGGCGTCAAAACCCGACGCTTCGACGACATCTTGTCGGAGGTGACGCAGTTCTTCGGTGTCCACCAGAGTCTCGGCACCTGGCCCGGAGGATTGCACGTCGAGCTTTCCGGCACCGACGTCACTGAATGCCTGGGCGGCGGACACGACCTCACCGAAAGTGACCTCGCTACGAACTACACGACCATCTGCGACCCCCGGCTCAACGCCAGTCAGGGTCTCGACATGGCCTTCCGCGTCGCCGAGCTACTTCAGCGTGCCGGTAACGGGGCGCGGTCGTTGTAACGAAGGAGTTGCGGCCCAGCGGCCGTGAGTTCGAGTTCCATCATCGAGCAGTGTTCCGTCCGTAACTGAAGGCGAACGCCGTCGTCACAGCCCTGTACCCACTTCATGGCGTGTTCAATAACGCCGCCGTGGGTCGCAATCACAATGCGCTGACCGGCGTGCTGTTCACCGATACGCGTAAGGGCCTCACGGACGCGACGCGACATGCCGGACCACGACTCACCGCCGGGGGAAAATTCCTGCTCCGGATCGACGTCCCAGTCAACGCCACCGAACTGGCTAATCATGTCATCCCAGGTCAATCCATCGGCCGCGCCGGGGTGCAACTCACAGAAGTCGCAGTCGGCCACCGGGTCTAACGGGGGCAGTGCCGAGGAGATGATGGCCAGTGTCTCCTTTGCGCGGGGCAGCGTCGATGAGTAGAGGGCGCTCACGTCCGCGAGTTCGTTGGTGTGAGCCAGACGGGCCCGTAGCGCGTCCGCTTGTTGACGCCCCAAGTCGCTGAGGCCCGTGCACCCCACGGGGCCACCAACGCGACCGGCGACGTTGCAATCGGCTTCGCCGTGCCGAATGAGGACGACGCGTGTGCCGGTGGGGGCTTCGCCACTGGAGCGAAAGCCGGGGGGTGGTTCAATAGCCATCAGGAGAGTCCCATCACGAAGTGTTCAAGTTGACGAAGCGTGCGGCACTCGCGCACGTCATCGCAGGCGCCAGCGTAGGCGTCGAGCACCGAATCCCCGCTACGCCAGTAGGCCTGAGGCTCGGGATTAAGCCAGTAGACGCGACGGGCGCGCCGGACCGTGGCCTCAAAAATCTCCGGCTCCGGTGGGTGGTAGTTGGAACGTGCGTCACCCAGAATCAGCAGCGTGGACCGCGGGTGGACCGCGTCGCCGTAGCGCTCCTCAAAGGCCCGAAAGACCCGTCCGTAATCGGAATGACCGTCGGCGGCCACCATCGCGGCCTCACTGGCGATTCGATCGGCCGCCACCGTGGGGTCACGCTCCTCGTCGAAGAGGTGCGTCACTTCGTCAATACCGTCAACAAAAACAAAGGTTCGCACCTTGGCGAATTCACTCGACAGGGCGTGCATGAGGAGCAGGGTAAACCGCGCGAAGGACGCCACCGAACCCGACATGTCGGCAATCACCACAATCTCCGGCTTTGAGGGCCGCGGGGGTCGGAAACGAATGTCGAGTGGCACTCCGCCGGTAGACAGTGACTCGCGCATCGTGCGACGCATATCGACGGGGCCGCGACGGCGACGGCGACGTTTCTGCGCCAATCGAGCCGCCAACTTCTTACCCAGTGGTGCCAATACCGCCTCGATAGCCTCGAGCGATTCGCGATTCGCCAGCATGACGTCAACGTCCTCGGGCAGTGCTTCGCGCGTGGCCTTCACCATCGCCTCAACGCCTCGCTCATCGACGAGGCGATTGATGATCTCCTGTTCAACCGCATCCCGGAAGGTAGCGACCGCCTCGGCCGCGGCGTCCTGGGCCAAGCGCTCCTCGAGAGGGCTGGGGTCGTCACCGAGCCGACGCTCGGTCATCGCCTGCTCAAACTCTTCCATATTGAGATGACGCATGGTGCGGTAGAGGTAGTACGAGGCACCTACGGGTCGCCCCTTTTCGATACCGGCGTAGCGGTCCACCGCCATGGACGCACTCGCGCGCATGGCCCCCTGATCGCCCGACTCGAGTGCCTCAAGAAGGGCTTCGTCGAGTTCACTGGCTGAAGGAGCGGGTGGCGCCGGGGAGGCCACTGGCTGCGACGGCACTAGTTCCACGTCATCGTCGAGATCGGGTGGTAAAAACCGAGTGCCGAAGTACAACGCGAACGTCCGGTCGAAGGTGTCCTGGTGAGCACCGTTCTTCACCAACACGGCGCGGAGGCACTGCTGCAGTACCGTTCGATCACCGAGATTAATCACCTCGAGCGCGCGTGCCGCATCGACGTGCTCGGTCATTGAGACCGGCAGGCCCACCGTTCGCAGCTCGGCGACGAACCCACTGAGAAGATCAAGCACCGGGTGGGGCGAACGTCCGAGCCGCCTTCTCAATATCGCCTTGGTATTTGAGCAGGAGGTGGAGGGTGTCCTTGACGAAGGCGTCGTCGAGTTCGGCGCGGCCGAGCAGCACCAATGTGCGAGCCCAGTCAAGAGTCTCCGAGACCGAGGGGGCCTTCTTTAGTTCCATGCGACGCAGTGAGTGCACGACTTCGGCAATGTGGGTCGCCAGTACCGTCGTGATTCCAGGCACGCGAGCCACGATGATGTCGCGCTCACGCTGCACGTCGGGGTAATCGAGGAATAAGTACAGGCAACGCCGCTTCAGTGCCTCGGACAGTTCGCGGGTGTTGTTGGACGTGAGAAAGACCATCGGGATCTGCCGGGCCTTGACCGTTCCCATTTCGGGAATCGACACTTGGTACTCAGAAAGAATCTCGAGCAGCAGGGCCTCAGTTTCGAGCTCGACACGGTCGATTTCGTCAATGAGCAGCACGACGGGATCCTCGGCGCGAATGGCTTCGAGCAGAGGACGAGTCAGCAGAAACTCTTCCGAGAAGATGTCGGCCTCGAGCTCGGTCCACTGGTCGGTGTCACCGCGCCCACTGGCCTGAATGCGGAGGAGCTGCTTGCGGTAGTTCCACTCGTAGAGGGCCTTACCTTCGTCAAGACCCTCGTAGCACTGGAGACGAATCAGACGAGCACCCGACGCCTGCGCCACAGCCTTCGCGAGGGCCGTCTTGCCCGTTCCGGCGGGACCCTCGACCAGAATTGGCTTGGCCAGACGATCCGCGAGGTAGGTCACCGAGGAAATGGCCGAGGAGCTCAGGTAGTCCTGCTCGGCGAGCGCCACGCTGAGCGCCCCGGGTGAGTCAAAGCGTGGGGTGGGTACCGCGATGCCGAGCCGTTGGGCCAGCTCTTCGCGGGGGTCGAGCGCGCTCATCGCGTGTGCCCCTCTCCGCGCACAACCCACTTCAGTGAGGTCAGCGCCTTCAGGCCCATGGGTCCACGGGCGTGTAATTTCTGGGTCGAAATACCGACCTCACCACCGAGGCCGAGTTCGCCCCCGTCGATGAAGCGCGTTGATGCATTAACCACCACGGCAGCGGCGTCGACGCGCTGCACCCAGGTTTCGGCCGCGACGGGATCGGCGGTAATGATGGCCTCGGAGTGACCCGTGCCGTACTGCGCGACGTGGGCCATTGCTTCCTCGAGTGAGTCCACGACGCGCACGGCCAAGATGAGATCGAGAAACTCCTTCTCGTAGTCACTCACCGTGGCCAGCGTGGCCGAAGGCACCAGCGCACAGGTGGCCTCGTCGCCGCGCAACGCCACCTGGGGCATCGCGGCCGCCAAGGCGGGCAGAAAGTTCGCGGCCGTCTCGCGGTGCACCAAAAGGGTTTCTGCCGCATTGCACACGCCGGGCCGAGAGGTCTTCGCGTTGATGACGATTGCTTCCGCCATCGCGAGGTCAGCGGCCACATCGACGTAGATGTGACAGTTGCCATCACCGTCCAAAACGTACGGCACCCGCGCATGTTCGCGCATGGCCGCGATCAGGCTGGGCCCTCCGCGGGGGATCAGGCAGTCGAGGACGTCGGTGAGCTGCATGAAGGTGACCACGGCCTCGTGGCTCGTATCGGCCACCAGCGTCACCGCCGCCGTGGGCAACCCGTGACGCTCGAGGGCCGCACCCCACAGCGAGACGATGACCTCATTGGTGCGCTGCGCCGACGAGGAGCCCCGCAGGAAGGCAGCGTTACCGCTTCGAATACAGAGTCCGGCGACGTCGGAGGTGACATTTGGACGGTTTTCGTAGACGACGCCAATGACCCCGAGTGCGGTGCGCATCTTCTCCACGCGAAGACCATTGGGTCGAACCTGCGCTTCCAGAATCTCACCCAGGGGATCAGGCTGATCAGCAATCTCTTCGAGCGCCTGGGCCATGCCGGCAATCCGGGCGGACGTCAAAGTCAATCGGTCTCGACCGGCCCCCTGGTCAACGTAGGCCTCGAGGTCGAGGGCGTTCGCCGCCAGAATCGCGGCTTCATTTTCTCGCAGAGCCCGGGCAACGTCACGGAGCACGGCCTCACGAGTCGCACTGGGCGCAGCGGCAATGGCGGGGGCGGCGGCCTTGATGTCGGCACCTTGTTCGAGCAACGTAGACATAGTTCCAGCGTAGGACACGAATGCGACGCCGCCGTTACTTGGTGAAGAGAACGAGATCGTCGCGATGCACAACGACCTCATCGCCGTCGGCGAAGCCTTCGGCGGAGAGCCGAACGAGACCCTTCGCCAACACAGCACCGTCGCTCACGACATCGACCGCGTCACCTTCAACGAAGGTTCCCTCGTGGGCAACAACGCCCACGCGCAAGAGACTGCGTCCGTCTTCGCTGAGCGCTCGAGCGGCACCCGCATTGACCTCAAGACGTCCACGCGAGGCGACGGCGAACGCAATCCACGCCTTTCGGGCCGACAGGCGCTCCAACCGCGGCAGGAAGGTGGTGCCAAAGACCACCGACTCGTCCATGGCCCTGACGAGGGGCGTGCTCTCACGGGCCGCGGCAATAACGGTCCGCACACCCGACCACGTGGCAATGCGCGCCGCGGCGAGCTTCGAGGCCATGCCTCCGGAACCAACGGCCGACCCACTGGCGCCGGCGAGCGCCTCGAGTTCGCCGTCGATGGCGTGCACTTCTTCAATCAATGACGCCGTCGGGTCCAGACGGGGATCGGCCGTCAAGAGGCCGGGCGTGTCCGTCAGCAACACGAGGTCAGTGGCCCCGATCAAGTTGGCGACGAGGGCGGCGAGTCGGTCATTGTCGCCAAATCGAATCTCTTCGTCGGCGACCGCGTCGTTTTCGTTGATGATGGGTACAACGCCGAGGGTCTCCAACGCTTCAATCGTGCCTCGGGCGTGCAGGTACTGGCCGCGGTGAGAGAAATCCAGTGGGGCCAGCAAGACCTGGCCCACACTTAGATCGTGGGTCGCGAAGGCACTGCGCCAGGCGTCCATCAGCAAGGGCTGGCCAACAGCCGAGACGGCCTGCAAGACGCTGGCGTCGTGCGGCCGCTTCGCTCCCTTGCCCACTTCGGCCCAACCAGCGGTAATAGCCCCCGAGGTGACCACAATCACGTCAATGGCACTACGGCGAAGCTGGGCCACATCAGCGGCCACGGAGGCCAATACGGTGTGATCAACACCCCCGTCCGCACGGGTGACGGAACTGGAGCCAATCTTTACGACGACCCGCTTAGTCATTGTCGTCCGCCGACCACCCGTCGAGGTCGAGTCGGCCGTGACGCGCCAGACGCTCGCGGCGCGTCGCACGGTGGTGCTCGCCACGGTCGAGGCCAGCGCCACCTTCGTCACGCCACCATTCGAAGGAGAGCGGTCCGATGGTAACAACGTCGCCATCGCGGGCACCGGCCCGGTTGAGCAACCGGTCGACACCCAGTGCCTTGAGCCGCTTGACGATCTCGGCTAAGGCTTCGTCGTTGGTGAGGTCCTGGAACCGGACGGCGCGCAGCGCCGGGCGTCCCGTCACCTCCCATGAGCGTTCGCCCACCAGATCTACGTGAATCTCGTCTGGCAGTGGCTTGTGCACGACGATGACATGCTCGAGGCGAGCTAATTCGTCGGCACGGGCCTGAATGACCAGTCCCGCCAGCGTGTTGTTGAGCTGATCGATTCCCTCACCCGTGATGGCGGAGATTTCCGGGTAGCCACCGGCCTCGTAATGGGCCACGTCGGACTTGCTCGCCACGATCAAACGGGGACGGTCCAGCAGGTCGGCCTGGTAGTCACCGAGTTCGCGCAGCAAAATTTCTAGCTGCTCGTCCGGCGGTACCGGGGCGATTGACGACAAGTCCAACATGACGCAGAGCACCCGCGCTCGCTCCACGTGTCGCAGAAAGGCGTGACCGAGGCCTCGGCCTTCGGCCGCCCCTTCAATAAGTCCGGGAATGTCGGCCATGACGTATTCCGTGGCGTCCGCGGGCCGGCCGGAACGAGCACCCACCCGAACGACGCCGAGATTCGGTACGAGGGTCGTGAAGGGATAGTTGGCGATCTTTGGTCGAGCGGCGGAGACGCGAGAGATGAGCGTGGATTTGCCCACGTTGGGGAAGCCAATCAGTGCAACGTCGGCCTGCAGCTTGAGTTCCAAGTTGTACCAGTGCTCGGCACCGAACTCGCCTTGCTCAGCGAAGGCCGGCGCCCGGCGCGAGTTGGAGAGAAAACGGTTGTTCCCTTGCCCACCAAGACCACCCTCGGCGGCGCACCAACGGTCACCCGGTCCGGCGAGGTCCACCAGGAGTTCACCGTCCTGGGAGTAGATCATGGTGCCGACTGGCACCGTGACCGTGATGTCCTGGCCCGACTTGCCGTGCTGGCGCTTCGAGGTACCGTTCTCCCCGTCGGTCGCCCGACGGAAGGGGTGGTCACGGAATCCCAGCAGGGAGGCCTGGTTGTGGTCGGCGACTACCCAGACGCTACCCCCGCGACCACCGTCTCCCCCGTCGGGACCGCCCTTCGCGACGTGGGCTTCACGGCGAAAGGAGACGCAACCGGCACCACCGTCACCCGCCTTGGCATGGAGTTGGGCGGAATCGACGAAGGAGGACATACCTCCATTCTACGAAACGCCACCAGGTGCAGAAACCGTGAAAATTCAAGGAATCCGCGATGTGAACCGACTACTACACAGGATTTAAACCCCATTTATCAGGGATATTGAACGGAAAGCCCGAAAATCAAGGAAAAAAGCCGTGGAAATGCCATTAAATCCAACAAATCTCGGCAAAGATGGCTCAGGTCTTGGGAACTATCCCGGACCGTTTCATAGAAGAGTAAGGAGTCGACCGGTGAACAAGGCCGAGTTGGTAGATGCAATTGTTGCCGAAAGTGGCGCAACGAAGACTGCAGTGCAGGACGTTCTGCGTGCATTCGAAGAGGTCGTTGTAACGAACGTTTCCAAGGGCGAGAAGATCGTGCTGTCCGGCTTCCTCTCGTTCGAGCGTGTTGACCGCAAGGCCCGCACCGCCCGTAACCCGCAGACCGGTGAGGCCATCGAGGTCGCCGCGTCGCGTGCCCCGAAGGTGTCGATCGGTTCGACCTTCAAGAAGTCCGTCAAGGGTTAATTTCCCTTCGCAATGCGAAAACCCCCGGGGCCTCGCCCCGGGGGTTTTTTCATGCGCTCGTGAGCTCGGCATCCATTCCGGCACCGATGGCCATTGACCGAGCATCTCACCCAGCCCTTAACGAACGAAGCCCCGAGGCTCTCGGCCTCGGGGCTTCGTCGTGTGAAGCGAAACTTAAGCGCTGACCGACTCTTCGGTCAGGATGTCGACCAAGCGACGACCACCGCGGAAGCCGAACTTGACCTTGCCCGGCGCGAGCGCGAACAGGGTGTCGTCACGGCCGATGCCGACGTTGCGGCCCGGGTGAAAGCGCGTGCCGCGCTGGCGAATGATGATGCTGCCGGTCTTGACGGCGGTGCCGTCAAACGTCTTTACACCAAGTCGCTGGGCATTAGAGTCGCGACCGTTACGTGTAGAACCGCCACCTTTTGTCTTTGACATCTCTTACTCCTTAGTTAGCCGAGATCTTGTTGATCTCAACGGTCGTGTACCACTGCTTGTGACCCCAGCGACGACGCTGGATGGCCTTGGCCTTGTAGGTCAGACCACGAATCTTCGGGCCTGACTCGACACCAACGATGGTGCCGGTAACGGTGGCGCCAGCAAGCGCGGGACCGGCGAGCACATTGGCACCGTCCACGAGCAACACTGGCTTGAATTCAATTACGGCACCTTGCTCTTCGGCGCGCTTGTCAACGCGGACCAACTGGCCCTCGGTGACGCGCTCTTGGGAAGTACCAACACGGATGACGGCGTACATAGGGTCTCTATCTTAGTGGATGGGCGGAGGGGAAAGCGAACTACAGGCCGGTATCGAGGACAAATCCTCGACCGTCACAGACAGCACAGGCCTTGGAGACGGACTCGAGGAGCCCTTCGTTGACCCGCTTACGGGTCATTTCAACCAATCCGAGCTCGGAAATGTCGAAGACCTGGGTGCGCGTCTTGTCGCGGCTGAGGGCCTGGCGCAGCGCCCCGGCCACCGCTTCGCGGTGCGCTTTGGTCTCCATGTCAATGAAGTCGATCACGATAATGCCACCAATATCGCGCAACCGGAGCTGACGAGCGACTTCTTCGGCGGCCTCAAGGTTGTTACGGAACACGGTTTCTTCGAGGTTGGTCGTACCAACGTTCTTACCGGTGTTCACGTCCACCACGGTCAAAGCCTCGGTGCGCTCAATAATGAGCGATCCACCCGAGGGCAGGAATACCTTGCGGTCGAGGGCGCGGTGGAGCTGCTCGTGCACGAAGTGCTTCTCAAACAAGGGCAGATCTTCGGCCGACCGGTCAAAGTACTCAATGCGGTCCGCCAACTCGGGGTTGACGGCCATGACGTAGTCACGGACCTTGGTGTAGAGGTCGAGGTCGTCGATTAAAACACCGCGGTAGTCGTCGTTGAGTTCTTCACGCAGAACGCGCACCGCGAGGTCGAGGTCGCGGTAGACGAGACGGGGGTGGCTGGCCTTGGCTACTTCCGCTTCAATGGCGTCCCACTTAGCGCAGAGCGACGTCACGTCACGAGCCAAGTCAGCTTCGGCGACACCTTCGGCGGCGGTGCGGATGATGATCCCGTGGCGCTCGGGCTTCACTTCGTCGATGATGCGACGGAGACGACGACGCTCTCCATCGGGAAGTCGCTTCGAGATACCCACCGTGTTGGAGTTCGGTACCAGAACGGCAAAACGACCAGGCAGTGAGACTTCCTGCGTCAAACGGGCACCCTTGGCCCCGATGGCGTTCTTGGTGACCTGACAAATGATGGTCTGACCGGAGCGGATCATCTGCTCAATACGACGGTCTCCCCCACCAGAGGTGTCCACATCATCGCTATCGAAGGTGATGTCACCACGGTAGAGCACGGCGTTCTTCGGGATACCAATGTCCACGAAGGCCAGTTCCATGCCGGGCAGGACGTTCTGAATGCGCCCGACGTAGATGTTCCCGTCAATCTGGTTCGTCTCGTCGGCGGCCTTGGCGACCGTGTACTCGACCAACATGCGACCCTCGAGGGTGGCGATATGGGTGGCGTCTTTCGTCGTGTGGACGCACATGAGGTAGCGACCCTGCAAACGGTCGGTGCGCTCGGCGCCACGTCGCTTCTGGGGCCGCTTGGCGCGGGTTCCCTCTTCGGCGAAGGCCGGTGCGGAGGCCTCAACGGGTGAATCGGCGGGACGCGGGGTGCTGCGACGCTGGTTCGAACCGCCACCGCTGTTGCCACCACCGTTACCGTTTCCGGTGCCATTACCGCGGCCACGTCCGCCACGTCGCCGACGCTGACCGCCATTTCCCGTGCGACCAGCGGCGTCAGCGCTCGGGCGCGCTTCCCCACTGGGCGTGGGGCTGGGTCGAGTGTCGCCTACTTGTGGTGCGGGTCGAGTGTCACCAATCCGAGGACCGGTTGGTGGTGTGTTGTTGGATACGTCGCTCACGACGGAGTCTCCTTGCGTGCTGGTGGTGTGCGACGCCGCAGGTGGCGTCGACTAGCCGGTCGAGACGGTTCAGGCCGTCGACGCGGTACTTCGATTGGGTGCGTTGGAGGGCGAGGTCAACGGTGAGGCAACGGTTCTTCGTGCTGTACTCACTGAATTGAAACACGGGGTGTCCTCTAAGCGCTCGGTGCCGTAACGGCACCAGCGGCGTTCTTTTTGCGTTCGCGACACGTCGCCGAACGCCCAACAGTGCAAGGCTAGCCGCCAAATGGCGCCCTAGTGGTGTTTTGTTGCCCCTGGGGCCTTCGTGGTTGTGGTCACGGGGAGACCATTGGCCCCCACGTTGGGAGTTGTCACAAGGGGCGTAATGGGGTGCTTGACCAGATAGTTGTAGGTCTGGGCCACGACGGGGGCGGCGGCGTCCGCACCGTAGCCACCTTGTCCAATAACGCACATAACGACGTACTTCGGGCTGGCGGCCGGGGCGAAGGACACGAACCACGAATTCGGCTCCTGGCCGTAGGCGTTCGAAGCCGTACCGGTCTTCCCCGCCACCACGAACGAGCTCATATTGAAAGTCGCGTAGTGGTGGAAGGGGTAGTAGGCCGTACCGGAAGGATTGTTCACCACCCCGATCAGGCCCTCCATGATGGGATTGCGGACCGCGGCGGGAAGAGCGACGTGGGAGAGCACGCGGGCGCCGTAGCGCAGCAGCACCTTTCCACCAGGCGCCTCAATTGCGGCCGCCACCTCGGGCTGGTACCGCGTGCCACCGTTGGCGAAGGTCGCGTAGGCCGAGGCCATTTCAATCGGTGTCACCGCCGTCGAACCCTGGCCGAAGGCCATTTCGACGTTGTCACCGGTGTACCACGAGACGTTAGGGAAGGCTTTGGGCGCCTGCGCGTGGAGATCCTTGCGCACCGTTGGCGAGTCCACTCGGCCCTGCACCTCATTTGGCAAGTCGATGTTGGTGTACTGACTCAGTCCGTACTTAGCGGCGACCGTCTGAATGGGCTCGGTCCCGTAGCGGTTTTGGTGAGCCCAGAAGAGGTAGCCCAGGTTGTAGAAGTAGTAGTCCGACGACTTAGTCAGCGCCATGGGGAGGGAGATCAGACCCGCACTTTCGTGATTGTCATCGTGGAAGACGCAGCCGTGGTTACCACCGAAACAACCCGGCACGGTGAAGGTGCCGGTGTCATTCACCGTCTGATACGCACTAAAGATGCCGGTTTGAAGTTGCGCCGTGGCGGTAATCATTTTGAACGTCGAGCCAGGAGTGAAGAGTCCCTGAATTGGGTAGTTGGTGAAGGAGCCGTTGGCCAGCAGGGCGTCGTAGGTCTTCTGGCTCAAGCCGTTTACGAAGGAGTTCAAGTTGTACGACGGAAAGGACGACATCGCGTAGATGGCTCCCGTGGTCGGGCTCATGACAATGGCGGCGCCGTTGATGGCCTTCGGAATTTTTCCCGAAATCGGGTCAACCGTGTGGCGCACCCGAACAATGTCTTTCGCCAGGTATCCATCGAGCGCCTTTTGGAGTCCCGCGTCGATATTGAGAGACACGGTGTCCCCGATTCGCGGTGCCACGGACTTGGTTCGACCGAGAATTGAACCCGCCGCATTGACTCGGAAGGTCACTTGGCCATCGATACCGCGAAGGTAGTGCTCGTAGTAGACCTCGATACCGGTCTTTCCGAAAATGGAGTTGGTCTGGTAGCCGGCATTCGGATTAGCCGCAATCTCTTGACCGGTGATGGGGCCCACGTAGCCGAGTACCTGCGAGGCCGTGTCGCCACCGTTGGGATAGGCGCGCTGCGCAATTGGCTGGACGACGGCCCCGGGGAACTCCGACGGGTGCAGCTTGATGAAACTCACCGTGGAGGCGTCGGCGTTGGTCACAATGGGCGCCGGCTGGTACGGGTTGTACTGGACGTTTTTGGCCTTGGCCCACACCTGCGCAGTGGTTTGGTGGGTCAGCAGGGCGAGCGCACCGATGACCTCAGGGTGCAGTTTGGCCTGCACGAGGGAGAGCTGAATCTCGGTGGTGTCGACGTTGGTCACTAGGGGGTTGCCATTGCGGTCCAAGATGTACCCGCGGTTGGCCGGCAGCGTTGACACCCGCAACGCGTTGCCGTTGGCCGAGGCCACCGCGGTCTTGTGCTCAATGACCTGCAGCAGCACGAGGCGTACGATCAGTCCGGCAAAGAGCAGGGCAAACAATACGCCAATGACCGACCAACGTCGATCGGCGTTGGCCTCAATCTCTTCGGGCGCCGAAACGAGGTCTCGAATACCGACCGTCTTCGGCTGATTAATGGCGGTGCCGGGGCGGCGCAAGGGATTGATCGAACTCCACGGGCGCCACAGACGTGAGAACCACGTCCCCGTGGGGCGACTGCGCCAACTGCCCGCCATCAGCGCCTCGCCGGAGCTAGGCCGGTGATCATGCGCGTCCCGACCAGCAACGGCCGGCTCATGAGGGCGAAGACGACGGCGTTCACCACCATGGTCGTCAGGAGTGACCCTCGCCAGAGAGAAAAGTCCAGTGTGAATGCGCCCGCCACGATCAACAGCAGTGGCGCGACGAGACCGGTCATTGCGGCGAGTGCCGGTGCCGTCCACCACGCCGCACCATCGATGTCTCCCACGCCATTGCGCTCCAATCGAAGGGCCGCAGCGGCCACGGCGACGCCAACCGCCGCGTTAAGTCCAAATGTCGTCGCGGCGTGAGCATCGAAACAAAGTCCACTCACCGCGCCCATCACCATCGCGAGTGGACCGGCGCCGAGCAGCCCGAGTACGAAGGGCCACAGCCACACGACCATGACAACAACGCCGAAGATCCGAACGTGGGCAAGAACATCAACCTGCACGGCCACGAGAAGCCCCGTGAGCACCACCAACGTGGCGAGCAGTCGGCTCACGTCGAGGGCTCCCACAACAGCACGTCGACGAAGGAGAGATGATTGAGGTCGGCCACGGGGCTGACAGTGGCGGCGTAGGTGGACGAACCCGGTGTCACCGCGATCGAAGTCACCTTCGCGACCGGCAGGCCGCCGGGCATTGTGCTGCCCGAAAGTGAGCTCGACAGCAGGATTTGACCGATGGTGAGCGGTGCCGTCACCGGAATGCCGCTCATGGAAAGTCCGTTGTTGACCCCTCGGCCATCCACGAGCACCGTGGTGGCCTGCTTGCCGAAGGTCACGTTGAGACTCGAGTTGGCATCGGTGACTAAGCGCACCGTGGAGCCGTGATTCGTGGTCGCGATAATACGGCCTACGACTCCCCCGTTGGCCACCACGGGCATACCGGGCAAAAGGCCATCGTCGGCCCCCTTTGAGAGTGTCACGGTAGCCGCAAAATTCGTTGGTGAGACCGATACCACCTGGGCCACCACACTGGGAGTGGAGCCAATGAAGGGCAGATGGAGGACGGCGTCAAGGGCGGCCAACGTCTGCGAAGCGCCCGCGTTAACACTGGCGGCCAACTGCGCCTTGCCAAGCTGCGCGCGCAGTTGCTGATTCTGACTCACCAGGTCGGAGTAGTTGACGGCACCCGCGAGCAGGTGTCCGATTGGCGCGGCCACGAGATTGACGGTCCAGCTAAAGGGTCGCAGCACTCCTCCCGCTAACCCGCGAATACCGTTACCGACACCACCCGCTTGGTAGAGACCAACGGCGGTGACGCCGGCCAGCACGGACAGCGTGATGGCTCGGCGGCGGGAGGGACTGAGCGCCACGGCTTAGCGCGAAGGCGTGGTCTTGAGCATGCGTTCGAAGACCTCGAGGTTTTCGAGGCACATACCCGAACCCAGTGCGACGCAGTTCAGTGGGTCATCAGCCACCACGATTGGCATGTTGGTTTCAACCTGCAGTCGCGTGGCGAGGCCGTTCAGCAGCGCTCCACCACCGGTGAGGACAATGCCCTGCTCCATGAGGTCGGAACTCAATTCGGGTGGTGTGCGGTCGAGCGTGGACTTGACGGCGTCAATGATCGCCTGGACGGGCTCTTCGATGGCCTGGCGAATCTGCTCCGTCGAAATGACGACTGTCTTCGGCAGACCGGTCACGAGGTCACGTCCGCGGATCTGCGCCTTCATCTCCTCGTGGAGGGGGTAGGCCGATCCCATCTGAATCTTGATCTCTTCCGCCGTTCGTTCACCGAGCGCCAGCTGGAACTCCTTCTTGACGAAGGTGATGATGGCCTCATCGAGTTCGTCGCCGCCGACGCGGATTGACTCGGAGTTGACGATACCGCCGAGGGAAATGACCGCAACTTCGGTGGTGCCACCGCCAATGTCGACGACCATGTTTCCGGTGGGCTCATTGATGGGCAATCCCGCACCAATCGCGGCCGCCATGGGCTCTTCGATGATGTATGCCTTGCGGGCACCGGCGAATTCGGCCGCTTCCATCACGGCGCGCTGCTCGACGCCGGTAATACCGGAGGGGACGCAGATAATCATGCGAGGCTTCGCAAATCGACGCTGGTGCACGCGGTGGATGAAGTACCGGAGCATTTTTTCGCAGATTTCGAAGTCGGCAATGACGCCATCTTTCAGGGGGCGGATGGCGCGAATGTTGCTCGGAGTACGGCCAATCATCTGCTTCGCTTGAGCGCCGACGGCGTAGACCTTGCCGTCATTGAGGTCCATCGCCACGACGGAAGGCTCACTCAAGACGATGCCGCGGCCGCGAACGTAGACGAGGGTATTGGCGGTGCCTAGGTCGACCGCCATGTCGCGACCCAGCAGTGAGAACTTACTTTTTTCAACCATGCACAACCCCTGTCCGGCCCCCGGCACGCTTCGCCACTCTAAAGGCTACGCCTTCGCGGTGACCCCCATTTTCAGCCCTACGCCAGGGAGGGAAAGAATACCGCAATCTCGCGCGCGGCCGACTCGGCCGAGTCCGAGCCGTGGATCAGGTTACGGTTCATCAACGTCGCCAAATCACCGCGAATTGTGCCCGGTGCGGCGGCGGCAGAATTCGTCGTGCCCATCATCGCGCGCACAATTTCCCACGTTCCATCAGGACCTTCGAGCACCATGGCCACCAAGGGGCCGCCGGTCATAAAGGCAATAGTGGGCTCGTAGAAGGGCTTGCCAACGTGTTCGGCGTAGTGCAACTCAGCGGTGGCACGGTCGAGCGTGCGTAGTTCCATGGCGACGGGGACAATCTGACGACGCTCAAAGCGACTCAAGATTTCTCCGACGAGGCCACGCGCCACGGCGTCGGGCTTGATGAGGACGAGCGTTCTGTTCATGGGTACCGAGCCTAGCCCAGCCCGATTAGTGGTGAGAGGCCAGACCCAGCACGTCGGCCCGTACCTGCGCGACCAAGTACAGACTGCCGCAGGCCACGATCAGGTCGTCCTCATTCGACCGCTCACGAGCGTGCGCGAGGGCGAGGGCCACCGACGAGTGCTCGTGGGCCACCGCGCCGAGATCGCGCAGGGCCTTGGTCACGAGGGCCGCGGGCATAGCTCGGGGCGAGTCCGGAGCGGCGACGTGAAACTCACTAAAGCCCATCGCCGCCAGTGGGGCGACCATGTCAGCAACCTCACGACCACTCAACATGCCCAGGACACAGCGTCGCTCCCCCGTCACGTGAAAGGCCCCGTCGAGTCCATCGCAGAGTGCTTGCACGCCGGCCGGATTGTGCGCGCCGTCAACCACGATCATGGGGTGTCGGGACAGAAGCTCCATGCGGCCGGGCATGCGGGCACTCGCGAGTGTCGCCCGCACCACATTGTCTCCCAGCGCTCGACCGAGGAAGGCCTCCGCCGTCGCGATGGCCGTCGCCGCGTTGACACCCTGGTGAATACCGTGCAGTGACAGCGCCACGGCCTCATAGTGAGCGAATGGCGTACGCAGCGTGATGGAGCGCCCGCCAACGGCGAGATCGTTTTCTTCGAGCACGAAGTCGTTCTCAATTTGCCACAGAGTGGCACCAAGCTCGGTGGCCTTTTGCGTGGCAATTTCGGTGACGATGGCGTTGGTCGTCGCGAGCACCGCGATGGCCGCGGTGCGAAAGATCCCAACCTTGTCGCGCGCAATGTCGGCCACGGTTGGCCCCAGCACTGCGGTGTGGTCGAGGTCGACATTGGTCAATACCGTGACGTCACCATTAATGACGTTGGTTGAGTCCCACGTACCGCCGAGACCAACCTCCACCACGGCAACGTCCACTGCCTCATCGGAGAAGTGCAAGAAGGCCGCGACCGTCAGAAGTTCGAAACGAGTGAGTGCAATACCCGTTGCGACTTCAACGTCGTAGAGGCGACCAAGTAGTTGAAAGAAGTCCTCATCATCAATGGGCTCGCCACTGATGGCGATGCGTTCGTTTATGGCGTGCAGATCGGGGCTCGTGAAGGTGCCAACCCGTAGGCCCGTATTGACGAGCAGCGCACTGGTCAGTGTGGTCGTCGTACCCTTGCCATTCGTACCGGTGAGGTGAATCGACGGGTAGTCCATGTGGGGATCGGCCAGTGCGGCCAAGGTAGCACGGACCTGCTCGAGCGATGGTGGCGTGGAGCGGTTCGGGGCGATGCGTTCGAAATCGACGTGCGACTCCAGCCACGTCAGGGCCTCGTGGTGATTCGTGGGTCGGGTCACTACGAAGCGCGGCGCGAGCGGGGCTTGCGCAACTCGTAGACCGGGGCGGAGCCCGTGGTCACGGCTTCAGCGGTGATAACGCAGCGTTCCACGTCGGAACGGCCAGGGATGTCGTACATCGGCTCGAGCAACACGTGTTCCAAGATGGACCGCAGCCCGCGAGCACCCGTCTTGCGTTCGAGGGCGAGGTCGGCGATGGCCTCGAGCGCCGCCGGCTCTATTTCGAGCTGGACCCCGTCGAGGGCCAACACTTGCGTGAACTGCTTGACCAGAGAGTTACGAGGTTCGGTCAGCACGTTGATCAGCATGGCGCGGTCGAGCTGCTGCACCGAGGCCACGATGGGCAGACGGCCAATGAACTCGGGGATGAGGCCGAACTTGACCAGGTCTTCGGGCAGGGCGTGCTTGAAGAGTTCGGTATCGCCCTGACGCTTGCTCTGCACGGGCTGGTTGAAACCCATGGACTTCTTGCCCAGTCGGCGCTCAATGATTTCTTCGAGACCCGCGAAGGCACCGCCACATATAAAGAGAATGTTCGCGGTGTCGAGGGAAATGAACTCCTGGTGTGGGTGCTTGCGGCCACCCTGTGGTGGCACCGAGGCCACCGTGCCCTCAAGAATCTTCAGCAATGCCTGCTGCACACCTTCGCCGGAAACGTCGCGGGTAATTGAGGGGTTCTCAGCCTTCCGGGCGATCTTGTCAATTTCGTCGATGTAGATGATGCCGCGTTCGGCGCGCTTGACGTCGTAGTCAGCGGCGGTGAGCAACTTCAAAAGAATGTTTTCAACGTCTTCGCCGACGTAACCGGCCTCCGTCAGCGCGGTGGCGTCAGCAATGGCGAAGGGGACGTTGAGCATTCGCGCCAAGGTCTGCGCGAGAAAGGTCTTGCCGCAACCAGTCGGTCCGAGCATGAG
>DAIPLC010000134.1:0-4141 GCA_036769405.1 Acidimicrobiales bacterium | reverse complement strand
ATTTTCGCGGCCGGTATGGGTAACCCGTACTTCACCACCGACACGCCAGCAGCCCAGCGGGCCGCTGAAATTGAGGCCGACATCGTCCTCAAGGGCACCCACGGAGGCGTGGATGGTGTGTACGACGCCGATCCCCGCAAGAACCCCGACGCCGTCAAGTACGACGAAGTGACCTTCGACGAAGTTATCGCCAAAGACCTCCGGGTAATGGACATGACGGCGATAACGTTCTGTAAAGACAACCACTTGCCGCTTCGGGTCTTTGATCTGATGCTGCCGGGCAACCTAGGACGCGCACTCGACGGGCAACCGGTCGGTACGCTGGTGAACTAATGGACAACGAAGAACTTATTGAACTGGCCATGGAAGACGCTCGAGAGCGTATGCAGAAGGCCATTGACCACCTCAAGGTGGAGTTCGCCAACGTGCGCACCGGTCGCGCCTCGTCCGCGCTGGTCGAGAACATTCTGGTTGACTACTACGGATCCGAGACGCCACTCAAGCAACTCGCGAACTTCTCAGTGCCCGAACCACGCATGCTGATCGTGTCACCTTTCGACAAGGGCGCCATGGCGGCCATCGAAAAGGCCATCGCCAACGCCGACCTCGGCCTCAACCCCTCGAACGACGGCGTGATTATCCGCTTGAACTTCCCGACCTTGACCGAAGAGCGACGTAAGTCCTTCGTCAAGATTGTCAAGACCAAGGCCGAAGATGGCAAGGTTGCGCTGCGCGGCGTCCGTCGCCACGCCCGCCAGGAGATTGAATCGCTCGAGAAGGAGCACGGCTTGTCGAAGGACGAAGTCGAGCGTCTCGAGAAGGTGCTGGACAAGATGACGGCCGATGAAGTGGCCGTTGTTGACCAGCTGCTCGCCGTCAAGGAGCAGGAGCTTCTTGAGGTCTGACGACGCCACTGGCGACGTCCCAACCGGTTCAGTCCCGGTGGTGAGTGCGAACGACTCGCGCGTCACCATTACCGGTGCTGAGTTCGCCGGTGATCTAGCGGGGGAACTGCCCGTCGTCGACCCGACGACGCTGCTGCCACACTGGACCGACGCCCCAACGGGACAAGTACCAATCGTCGTGGCTCGCGAAGTCGCCCAGGCCATAGATCCGTGGGCCGCTATCCCGGCGCCCGCGTGGCGCGAGGGTGAAGCCGACTGGGTGGCCCACGAAGAACAGTTCGACGCGAGCTTGTTGGCCTCCTCAGCCTCTCCCGAAGACGCCTTCAAAACACTGGCCGTCGAAGAAGAGCCCGAATTTATTCTCGATGCCACCCCTCGCCCCGAGCCGCAGCGCGAGTTCCGCACCCGCCGTTCCCACAACGCCGATCCTCTGGCCCACCGCGCCGCGCGCAAGAGTGGCAGTTCGGTCTCAACCGCCACCATCACCGGTGTGGTGCTCGGCGGTGTGGTGCTGGGTATCTTTGCCCTGGGTCGCGTTCCCGTGATGGTCTTGATTCTGGGCGCCCTCGGTTTGGCGGCTGCTGAGGCCTACGCCGGCTATCGCTCCGTAGGGGCCCACCCCGCCACGATTCTCGGACTGGTGGCTATCGTCACCCTCGGCGTGAGCGTCTACGCCAAGGGGGCCGGTCAAATTGGCACGGTGACCGTCTTACTCCTCCTCTTCGGTTTCGTCTGGTACTTGGCCGCCGAACGACGGATCGACGTACTCGACGGCCTCGGCGCCACCCTCTTTGTCTACCTCTGGATTGGTGTGCTCGGTTCGTTCGGCATATTGATGATTGCGCCCCGCACCTTCTCCGGCGGCCACGGCATGACCTACTGTCTCGGCACACTTCTGCTGACAGTGGCGAATGATTCGGGTGCGCTGTTTAGTGGTCGAGCCTTCGGTAAGCGTCCACTCAGTGAGCGTCTCTCGCCCAACAAGACCATCGAGGGCACCCTCGGTGGCACCGTGGTGGCGCTTCTGGTCGGTGCACTCGTGCTGCCTCTCATGAGCCCCTGGACGTTGGTGCACGGTCTCATTTTCGCCCTGGTCTTGTCCGTTGCCGTACCGCTGGGTGACTTGTTCGAATCCATGGTGAAGCGCACGCTGGGCGTCAAGGATCTCGGTCACATTCTGCCGGGCCACGGCGGCATGCTCGACCGCATCGACGGACTCCTCTTCGCCCTCCCCACGGCGTACTACCTCGCGCACGTTCTCCGGCTGAGCTAATCGTGACGACACCTCGTCACGTGGCCGTCATGGGTGTCACGGGCTCTATCGGACGCCAAACGCTCGACGTACTTCGGACGGCCCCCGACGAATTCATCCTCGACGCCGTGTCGGGTGGCACCAATTTGGAAGCCTTGGCGGCCGTGGTCAACGAGTTCTCCCTGCCTCGGGTCGGTGTGGCGCGAGAAGAGGACCGCTCGACGCTCGCGGCCATGGTGGCACCCGGCGTTGACATCGTCAGCGGGCCCGAGGGTCTGAGTGAGCTCTCACGCCATTCGGAAGTGGTCGTAAATGCCGTGGTGGGCTTCGCTGGTTTGCCGGTAACGCTGGCGACCCTGGCGGCCGGTCATCGGTTGGCCCTCGCGAATAAGGAATCTCTGGTCGCGGCAGCGCCATTGGTGCAGGGGGTGCGTGCCTTCGGCGGCGACATCGTGCCGGTCGACTCGGAACACTGCGCGGTTCACCAGTGTCTGGTCGGCTCTACGGGTGAGGGCTACCCCGACGTTGCTCGTTTGCTGCTGACGGCCTCCGGAGGACCGTTTCGGACACTCCCCGCGGAGCAGTTGGCCAACGTCACCCTCGACGACGCCCTGCAGCACCCCACGTGGTCGATGGGGCCAAAAATTACGGTTGACTCCTCGACATTGATGAATAAGGGTCTCGAAGTCCTCGAGGCCTCCGCTCTGTTCTGTATTGAGGTCGGCCGGATTGACGTGGTGATTCACCCGCAGTCCATCGTGCACTCCATGGTGGAGTTCGTTGATGGTTCGGTCCTCGCGCAGCTCTCCGCCCCCGATATGCGCCTGCCGATTGCCTACTGCCTGGGCCTACCCGATCGTCTGGCCACGACGTGGGGGAGGCTCGACTTCGCGTCGGGCCTTAGTTTGGACTTTTCGCCACCTCGTCGAGACGACTTTCCGGCGCTCGATTTGGCCTACGCGGCGGCGCGCCGCGGGGGAGCTGCCCCAGCGTGGCTGTCGGCGGCGAACGAAGTGGCCGTTGAGGCCTTCCTGCAGGGTCGTCTACAGTGGCGCGAGATTGTCGCGGTTGTCGCCACCACCCTCGACGCCTATGTTGACGTCACACTTTCGTCAGTGGAAGATCTGGAGCGAGAGGACGCGACTGCCCGTCGCGTTGCTCACGCTACGCTCCCTCTTTGATGACCAACACGACAAAAAACGACTCCTGGACCTCACTCCTTGGCCTCGTTCTGGGCCTCACCCTCGTTGTCATTGGACTGGGCGTCCTCGTGAACTGGGCGCTACCACTCGTGGTGGGCTGCGTCATTGTCATAGTGATGCTGCACGAATTTGGGCACTACATCACTGCCAAGCGGGCCGGCATGTTGGTGACGGACTTCTTCGTGGGTTTTGGCCCCGTGCTCTGGTCGGCCACGTTTGGTGAGACGCGCTACGGCATTCGGGCCATCCTCCTCGGTGGGTACGTCAAGGTGCCGGGGATGACGTGGGGCGAAGAAATGGCGCCTCCTCTCGAGGCCCGTACCTACCGCAGCGCGACCTACCCGAGGAAGGTGATTTTCGCCTCGGCCGGTTCGTTTATGCACCTCGTAATCGCGCTGGTGCTGGCCTGGGCCTCGCTCGTCTTCATCGGCGTCCCGCAGCCCAAGGACGTCACCGTTGGTGGATTCGAACGTTGGCAGGGTCACTCCACCAACGTGGCGCAGCAGGCGGGACTTCGTGCCGGTGACCACATCGTCTCGATCAACCACGTCACGATTGACGGCATCGACAAGGCCATCGCCGTTATTCACTCGCACGCCAACATGGCTGTGCCGATTGTCGTCCGTCGCGATGGACACACACTGCAGTTCGACGTCACCCCCCTTGACGGTCGCCACCTGCGGGTCGGGGGCCAGCCCTTGGCATCCGGACCGGCCCCGCAGGGATTTATCGGTGTCCAACTGCAGAACGCCATCGCCGGGACGTCGTGGTCATCCGCGGTG
>DAIPLC010000133.1:0-4172 GCA_036769405.1 Acidimicrobiales bacterium | reverse complement strand
AACAAAAGGTTTTCTGAGGGTTCGTCTGTCCCAGAAAACCTGTCACATCACAGAGTGTCGAAGGCGGGACTTGAACCCGCACGCCCTTTCGAGCACTAGCCCCTCAAGCTAGCGTGTCTGCCATTTCACCACTTCGACGTGGGCTTCTATTCTAGCGAATAGTTACACCCCTCTCGTCCTACCCTTGTGTTGTTCCCCAATTGGTGATTTGGTCGAGCAAGCCCAACTCCGAAAGCGAAGGAGCAATGTTCTGGACGTTGGTCGTCCACGCCGTGACTGATGGCGGCGTGAACAAGGGGAAAATGTAACCAGTGTCACGAAGTGCTTGATCGACAACGGACCACTTGGCTGCCGCGGTTACCGGATTGAAGTCCGCGAGTGCGGCCGCGTCAGCCGTGATCACCGAGGGAACAGCTACCCCCAAGGAGTAGGCATCACTTTGACGCATCCGTAGCGCACCACTGCTGGCCAACCATGGACTAACACCGACCGGTCGCTCAAAGACGGCCACATCAGCCCCGTTCGTGGCGACCGCGTGACTGGCTGCCTGTTCCGTCTTCGTCGTCGTGATGTTGACCCGCAGGCCGTAGAGGCGCCACTGCGTTGCGATGCGGGTGGCCGTCGAAGCGTCGGTGGCGGAGGGGCCTACGACGAGTGTCAATGAGACTTGTTGTCCTCGCTCATACCACCTACCAGCTTGCTCATCAAGTCCGGCCGCTTTGAGGAGGCCGCGGGCACAGGAGAGGCAGGCACCACCCGAGTCAGCTGTCGTGGTGGTCGTGAGTGCTGAGCCGAATTCATTCTGCGCGAAGAGCGTTGAGGTAGCCGCCAGAGGAGTCAGGGTGATGTCTCCGTACAGTGAGCGTAGAAGAGACGTTCGGTCGATGAAGTCAGACCACGCGTGTCGGAGTGAGGCGGTGTTCGTGAGAGGTCGGTGCGGGGCGAACTGCAACTCCTCGATTGCGTCGGTGGCGCCAATATGTGAGGCGAACGTTGGGTGATTCGAAAGGGTGTTGAGGAGGGCAGCGGAGATTGATGGGTAGTAGGCCGCGTAGACACCAGGCTCGGTGGGCACCACCTCACTGGTCGTTAGGACCACGCGGGGCAGGCGGTTAAAGGAGGCGGTCCACCGCGCATTCGAAACCAGTACCGCGTGGTTCGACGTCAAGCTTTCGAGACGGTAGGGCCCGAGCGAAGGTTCATGAAGCAGTTGCGATAGTGAGCACGTCAGCGCGGCCGCGTGCGATTGCCCAACATCGCGAAAGAGCAGCGGCCAGGCCGCAAAGGGGGTGGCGAACGTCGCCGTGACGACCGAACCCTTGTTGGAGGCCACCATTGAGGTGATGTCGCGGTAGCCCGCAGATTGCACGGTGTCCGCACTTCGACCACGCCGCCACCACGCAATCAGGTCAGCACTGGAGAAGTGGCGACCGTTGGACCACCGCAGTGAGGTGTCAAGTGAGTACGTGACGACCTGGGGATTCAGGCTGGCGAGCTCGGCCGAAAGGATTGCACCACCCTCACCCCGCAATGAGCCCTGGACACTCGTAACGAATGCGGAGGGGCGAGTCAGATCGAGGAGTAACTGATTCGACTCACTGACGTTGGGATGGAGTGCATCGCAACCGGTGAGAGGACCAGGAACGGCAATGACGAGAGGGGCGACTCGAGGAGAAGCCGAAGCGAGCGCCGCAAAAGGTAGCGCCCCAAAGATCGCGACAAGCGCAATCCTCGGAAGCCGCGTCATTTACTGCAGGCGCAGATCGAGGGTGAGCGTCGCGAAGGCGAAGACCAGCGCAACTGCCACCGTGATGCGGTCGAGGTTTCGCTCGACCACGGTTGAGCCCGCGGCCATCGAGTTGACCGATCCACCCATGAGGTCAGAGATACCGCCACCGCGTCCTGAGTGCAACAGGACGAGGAAAATGAGGGCCACGGCCGACACAGCTTCAATAACGATAAATGCCCAGGTGAACATCACGACCTCCAGTTAGCGTTTGCCATCGTAGCAGTCGTCACTGGCGTGCGCGATTGCTACGAACGATTCTGCCTTCAGGGAGGCGCCACCCACGAGGAAGCCGTCGACTCGACCCTCGCTCATGATGGCGCCAGCATTTTCGGCATTCACGGAGCCGCCGTAGAGAACATGCGGCTCGTCGAGCGACAAACTCGCGGCGGTGGTGCGGATGAAGTCCATCATTTCGCCCACCTGCTCCACGCTTGCCGTGCGACCCGTACCAATGGCCCAGACGGGCTCGTAGGCGAGGGTTACTTGAGCGCGGTGCTTCTCGTCCAGACCGGCGAGTGCGGCCTGCAACTGCGACGCCACCACATCGAAGTGCTCCCCCGCCTCACGACTGGCGAGCTCCTCGCCGAAGCAGAGAACGGCGTTCAGTCCCGATCGAACGACCGTGCGCAGCGTGGACGCCACGACGTCGTCGCTCATGCCGAAGTAGCTTCGCCGTTCCGAGTGTCCAACAAGGACCCAGCGAACGTTCAGTCGTTGCAACATCGCAACTGATGTCTCGCCGGTGTAGGCACCAGCTTCGTGCTGACTGGCGTGCTGCGCGGCCACGGACACCGGAATACGGTCAGATTCGACGACTGAGGTCACCGATCGCAGGTCGACGAATGGCGGCGTGACCACGAGGTCCGAGTGCTCAACGGGCTTATTGCGAAGGAGTACACCAATCTGCTGCATCAGGTGGATGGCCTCGACGTAGTCGAGATTCATCTTCCAGTTGCCGATGACCAATGGCTTCTTCATTTAGAGCGCGCTTTCACGAAGGGCCTTGATGCCGGGCAAGTCGCCGAGTTCCACGAACTCCAGCGACGCTCCGCCACCGGTGGACACAAAGCTCACCTGATCTTCGAGGCCGAACATCTGAACAGCGGCAACAGAGTCACCGCCACCAATAACTGACACGGCGGATGAAGCGGCGACCGCTTCAGCAACCGCCTTGGTGCCAACGGCCAGACGAGGGTCTTCGAAGACGCCCATGGGGCCATTCCAAAGAATTGTTGCTGCTCCCTCGATAATGCTGGTGAATCGCTCAATGCTCTCGGGGCCGATGTCGAAACCTTCGTAGCCATCAGGAATGTTGGCGCCAAAATCTTGCACTTCATCGGGACCGCCGGCAGGACCGAACGGGACGCCGAGGGGCAGGCCACGCGAGTCACTGGGAATCGCGATCTTGCCCGTCTTCAGAAGCTCGCCGCAGACCTCCACGTAGGAGGCGTCAAACAGGGAACTGCCAATGGTGCGACCTTCACAGGTTTCGAAGGTGTAGGCCATGCCGCCACCAACGATGACGGTGTCGGCCTTCTCGGAAAGCACCTTCACAATGCCCAACTTGTCCTTTACCTTGGCACCACCAACGATCGCCACGAAGGGGCGAGCCGGGTTTTGCAGCAAAGACTCGAGGGTCGCTACTTCGCGCATCAGGTTTGGTCCGGCCGCGCTGGGAAGCAGGGTCGGCGGAATCATGATGGAGGCGTGTTCACGGTGTGACGCACTGAAGGCCTCATTGATGTAGTAGTCGAAGCCTTCCACCAGTGAGGCGCCAAAGGCGGGGTCGTTGCTTTCCTCGCCCGGATTGAAGCGAAGGTTCTCCATCAAGGTGACCCCAGGGCACAACTCGTTAAGGCGGCGTCGCACGGGTTCGACACTGAACTCCTCGACAACCTGCCCCTTCGGGCGACCAAAGTGCGTGCAGGCAGTGACGCTCGCGCCACGGGCCAACAGGTCCTCGAACAGTGGCAGTGTGGCGCGAATGCGGAAATCGTCGGTGACTTCGAGTCGACCATCGACGTCGGCGACTGGGCAGTTGAAGTCAACGCGTACCAGGACTCGCTTACCTTCTAAATTGCCCCAGCGTTCGTAACTGGCGAGTTGGCTCACGAGGCGCGGCCGATGACTTCGGTGAGGCTGACGAGACGGTTGGAGTAACCCCATTCGTTGTCGTACCAACCGAAAATCTTCACGAGGCTCTGCTCGTCGTTGATCTTCTGGACCATCGTCATCTTCGAGTCGAAGGTGCACGAGGCGGGTGAACCGACGATGTCCGAGGAGACAATGGGTTCGTCGGTGTAGACCAAGATGCCCTTGAGGGGGCCTTCGGCCGCTGCCTTGAAGGCGTCGTTGATCTCTTCGACCGTCGTCGTGCGGACAA
>DAIPLC010000132.1:0-4214 GCA_036769405.1 Acidimicrobiales bacterium | reverse complement strand
CACCCTTTGAGATTCCTTTGTTTACTTGAACTTTCGCATTTCTACTAATGCCTCAACTACGTGAGAGAGTGGTGCTGACTTCCTAGCCGGTGGCGAATTTCGGTGCCTTGAGCGGCGTAGGTGGCAGCGACAATGAGCACACCGCCAAGAATGCCGAGCGTGGTCAACGATTCGTGACCAATCACCACCGAGACAGCAACGGCAAAGAGTGGCTCGGTGCCCAGCAGCAGACTGGCTCTCGAGGCTGAGGTTGCCCGCACCGCCCAGAGCTGCAGCATGAGTCCGATAACGCTGCAGAAGATCCCGAGGTAGAGCAGACCACCCCACTGGGTCAGCGTCAGTCGCCCGAGGGCGTGGATGTCCTGCGGCACCGAGACAACGGTGAGGAGAACGGCCCCGACACTGCACTGGATGAAGGTGTAGAACATGGCGTCGTAGTCGTAGCCCTTGGTCATGTGGCCACTGCTGGTAACGGCGGTGGCCCGGCCGAAGGAGGCTGCGAGCATCAGCACGTCGCCAACGTTCGGTCGGTGAAGTCCGTGACTGGAAACCAGCAGGCCGACGCCCACCACGGCCACCGTGGTGGCGACAAAGTACGGTGCCGGCAACCAGTGTCGACTCGCGATGCTCTCGAGTACCGGGGTCATGACAATGGCGAAGGAGATGATGAGGCCGGCATTCGAGGCGCTGGTGCGGGCGACCCCCGCCGTCTCTAGGAGAAAGGTCACCAGCAGCAGCACGCCTCCCCAGGCGGCCACGACGAGTTCTCGCCGAGTGACGGGTCGGCGCCTCGCCCACCAGAGTGGTCCGAGGATGAGGGCACTCACACTGAGTCGTAGCGACAGCAAAGTCGTCACCGACATGACCGAGAGGAGAGATTTGGCCGTTAGGTAGCTCGAGCCCCACACCACCGCGACGACGATGAGGCCGGCGTCGAGGGAGCGATCACGAGTACTTGGCACCGTTGAAGCATACGCAACCCCCCTCGCGGGAGAGGCGAGGGGGGTTGCGCTGGTCTAGGAGGACGGGGGTAGTGGCGAAGTTAGAAGCCGTCGTAGTCGAGGTTGCCATTCTCGTCGTAGGGCCAGATGTAGCCGGTGGTGCCGGTCACGCCGACGGTGCCGGTCGAACCCGAGGGCTCCCAGAGACCACCGTTGCAGTCGTTGCTGGTGTAGCCCGCACCGGAGACGCCCGTCGGGCCGCCAATGGTGGAGGCACCAGAGACACCGCTGACGCCACTCACCCCGGTGACGCCGGTCACGCCGCTGACGCCAGAGTCACCCGTCGCACCGATGAAGTCGCTGATGCCGGTGGGGCCCGTCACCCCCGTCACTCCAGTGGGACCGAAGGGGAAGTAGGGGGGGAGGGGCCGACAACGGGACGGGGGTCGTGGTGGCCCGAGTGGTGCCAGCCGGGACGGCCGCCGAACCCGACCGTCCAGTTCGATGAGGTGGGCTGCGACGACGACGCTTCCTTGGTAATCCCGATGATGGTGAAGTTCTTGTTGAGCTTCACTTGCAGGGTCAGGGGCTTGCCACTGTTGATGGCTGACACCTGAATGACGACCACGGGGCCGGTTGCGTCGATGGTGATCGAGCTGATGTTGAGCTTCGGGAACAATGTCGAGAGGTGCGTGAGCACTGAGAGGACATTGACGGGGGCGTGGGCGCTGGCCGAGTGGACCGTGACGCGGTGGCTGACCCCGGCGTGGTGGGTCACCACGTAGGAGAGGCGCATTTTGACGTGGGCCTTGGTGGTCTTGTGGACCTTGTGCGCCGTGGCGTGAGCGTGCTTCTTGCCGACGGCGGCCTCGGCACCCGCGACCGGCGCAAGCACGATCGCTGTGGTCAAGATAACTGCGGTAAAGGGGCGGGTGTTCTTCATGTGGTGTCCTTTGCTTTCCGGTTAGGGACATAGTCGCACCGGAAAATCAAGGGATAAAGAAAGTGGGGAAATGTTGTGAAAGTGTTTTGTCGTCGTTTATCGAGGCCCCGCAAAGGGCGACCGACGGGGTCAAAACAACGAGTGTCGGCCTAGTGCGACAGGTACGACGGCTCGAACTGGAAGGGGTTGTAGTTCGTGGGGCCAGTTGGTCCAGTGACGCCGGAAACACCTGAACTGCCGCTGTCGCCAATGGGGGCACCCGTCACGCCCGTGGGGCCAGTGGCGCCCCAAGGGAGACCCGAGCCGGGAGGCAAGACTCGAAGGTTGCCGCCGCCGTCACCCGATGGACCAGTCGGTCCGGCGGGGCCAGTCGTGCCCGTCGTACCGGTGGGTCCAGAAGGCTGTCCACTCGGTCCGGTGGGGCCGGTAGCACCCGTCATACCCGTGACGCCGGTGATCCCCGAGGGGCCCGTGGGGCCGACGGGTGGGTGAGGGTGGTGACGGTGAACGGGAAGTGGGTGGTGACGGTGGTGATTACCACCAGAGCCGACGGGCGGACGAGGAGCCGGTGGAGGCGTCGGCGTCGGCAGTGGTTGCGTCAAGGTCACGACGTGGATGGCGAGCAGGTGCCACGACGAGGTCACCAGGGCCTGCAGGGCAATCGGCGTGCCATTGTTCGAGGCCATCAGTCGAATGGCGATGGTGCTTCCGACGTACTCCATGTCGAGCGACTGAATTGACAGGTGGGGGTAGATGGCTGAGACCTGACCGAGAAGGCCGACCAGTGAGTTCGTGGGAGTGGCGAAGCCGAGCGAATGAATCGGCACGTGGCGGCTCACCGGACCTTGGTGGGCGACGAGATAGGAGGAGTAGGCCTTCAGCGCCTTGTGGGCTGCGGCCTTGTGGCTGGCCTTGTGGCAGGCCTTGTGTGGGGCGGCCGACGCCAGTGACAATGGCGCCACCGCGACAGCGGTGGCGATGAGTGCAGCGACGAGCGAGTGGTGTTTGCGCACGTTGTGTCCTTTTTCCGTTTTTTCAATAGTGCCACATGAAAACAGTGTTTGCAATACCTCAACGGAAATTTGTGGTCCGCGCTGCATCATCAAGGCGGTGATACTGGAGAGGTGCTCATTTTCCTGACTGGACTCGGTGCCGGCCTCTCACTCATCGTGGCCATCGGCGCGCAAAATGCCTATGTCCTCCGCGCCGGCCTCACCCGTCAACACGTTGGCGTCGTGGTGGCCCTTTGCGCACTGGCCGATCTCCTGCTCATCAGCCTCGGGGTAGGTGGCCTCGGCACACTCGTCGCCCGTCACGCGACGCTGCTGCAGGTAGCGCGATGGGGCGGCGTGGTTTACCTCGCCTACTTTTCCTTCAGTGCCTGGCGGCGCTCACGCGCGCCCCAGTCACTCGACTCGGCGAACGGCGAGGTGCCCTCGCGGGGCTCGGTGGTCGCGACGACGCTTGCCCTCACCTTTCTCAATCCTCACGTCTACCTCGACACCGTCCTCTTGCTCGGGTCCCTTAGCGCTCAGTACGGAACGCACCGGTGGTTCTTCGCCGCCGGCGCGGGCGTGGCCTCGATCCTGTGGTTCACCTCACTCGGCCTCGGTGCTCGCGCGGCCGCGGGGATTATGGCCTCGAAGCAGGCGTGGCGGTATCTCGATCTCGGGGTGGCGTTCATCATGGCGCTCGTGGCCCTCAAGCTGGCCCTCACCCACATTCCCTCCTCGCACTAGCCAGAGGGTTTAGTCCTCGGTGGTTGCGTGGGTTTCCATCAGTCCGGCAATCATGGCCACCACCGTGGGGTCAGTCAGTGTCGTCACGTCACCCATGGACCGGTGTTCGGCGACGTCACGGAGCAGTCGGCGCATGATCTTGCCCGAACGGGTTTTCGGGAGTTCCGGCGTCATGATGATCTGCCGGGGCTTGGCGATGGGGCTAATGGTGACGGCGACGTGGCGGCGCAGTTCCTCAATAATCGCGGCGTGGTCGCCCTGGTCATCAGCGGCGAGCTTCAAGGTGACAAAGGCGACGATGGCCTGGCCGGTGGTCTCGTCACTGGCGCCGACGACGGCCGCTTCGGCGACTGACGGGTGACCCACGAGGGCGTGCTCGACTTCGGTCGTCGAAAGGCGATGACCGGAGATGTTCATGACGTCATCGACGCGACCGAGCAGCCACAGGTCGCCGTCGGCGTCGCGCTTGGCGCCGTCACCGGCGAAGTACATCCCGGGGAAGCGGGACCAGTAGGTCTCGGTAAAGCGTTCGGGATCGCCGTAGATGCCGCGCGTCATGGACGGCCAGGGCTTCGTGATGACCAGATAGCC
>DAIPLC010000131.1:0-4255 GCA_036769405.1 Acidimicrobiales bacterium | reverse complement strand
CGTGGCAATGCCGCGACTCTCGAAGCCGGGGCGCACACCGAGTGTGTTGATGTGCATTTCATCCTTCAACACGTACATCAAGCCGAGGAAGCCCACGACATCATGATCAATCTCGACCACGGTGAAACGACGATTCTCCGCCGAGGTGAGCTCATCCACCAGCATGCCCCGCGACCACGGCTCTGGGAACTGACTTTCCTCAATGATGAGAATGTCGTCGACGTCACGAAGCGTCGCGTGGCGGATGGCCCAGGAACTCATTGGCGCTCCCGCGTGCTGAAGTTGGCGACCGCATCGGCTTCGCGCAAATACAGGGGTTCAACAACGGTGCTCGGTTCACGCGTCATCGCTAACTGCAGGGCCGCCGTGACTGAGGGCACCTGCTGCTCCTCGACGGTGCCGTTGGGCACGGCGGCGAAGTCCTTGAGGTAGCGAGTGACGCCGTCACCGGTGAAGGTCACCGGGGTGGCGAGCGTGGCCCAGCGAATCACGACGTCACGGGGGACCTCGACCACTGGCTCGGACGTCGCCACGATGTCGTCGGCGAGGGTGAACGTCTGGGTGAAGACTTCCCCGCGGCGTCCATCGACGGCGGCGACCACCGTGCCGCGCACCCCACCTGCGTAGGCCCCGTGGGCCAGAAGTTCCAGTGAGGTCACGCCCACGAGAGCAATGCCGAGGGCGTCGCTCAGGCCAATGGCTGTCGCGAGACCCACCCGCAGACCGGTGAAGAGACCAGGGCCCCGGTCGACCACGATGCGGTCGAGACTGGCGGGAGTGAGCGACCATTCCCGCAGCGTGCGGTCAATCGCCGTCGTCAGGGTCTCGGTGTGGTGACGATCGTCGTCGACCACCCAGCCCATTTCGAAGCCCGCCGCGGTGCGTAGACCAAGTGCGCAGGCCGTGGTCGCCGTTTCAATGGCCAAAATGTTCATGACGCCCACGCTTCGAGCAATTCGCGACGGGCTACATCAATCGCCCCGTCGACGGTAATGGTGCGTTCGTCGTCGTCAGTGGCGGCCAGGGTGATGGTCAGGACGTCGCGGCCAAAAATCGAGGCGGCGAGTTCGCCCCACTCCACGAGGGCGACACCCTGCTCTTCAACGAGTTCGCCGAGGTCGAGGTCGAGAACCTCACCGAGGCTCTCCACGCGGTAGACGTCGCAGTGGTGCAGTGTGGTGATGCCGGCGGCGTTGTGAGCCTCGTGCTGGCGCACCATGGTGAACGTCGGACTGGTGACGCGATCAGTCACGCCAAGGCCTCGGGCGACGCCCTGGCTAAAGGTTGTCTTGCCGGCGCCGAGTGGCCCCGAAAGGAGCACAATGTCGCCGGGGCGAAGCACGGTGGCGAAAGACTCCCCCGCGGCCTGCGTCAGCGCCGCCGTGGCACAGCGTCGTTGAAAACTCACGAGAGCAGCTCCCTCACGAGGGCCAGATCAGTGCGCATCACATCCTCCACGATACGGCCTTGACGGAGTGCCGCCGCTGGATGGTAGGTAACGACACCTCGCGGACCACCGTTGGTCAAAACCTCACCGTGGGCCTCACGCATCGGGGTAGTCACGCCAAAGACGGCTTTGGCCGCCGTGGCCCCCACGGCCAGCACTACGGTGGGACGCTGTTCGCGCAGTTGTTCGTCGAGCCAAGGCCGGCAGGCGGTCAGTTCGTCCCGTCGAGGTGGGCGATTCTGAGGCGGACGACACTTGACGACGTTAGTAATGAAATACTGCTCACGCTCGAGGCCGACCGCTTCAGCAATGAGGCGCGTGAGGAGTTGTCCCGATCGCCCCGTGAAGGGGGCACCACCCTCGTCTTCGCTGCGACCCGGGGCCTCACCCACCACCATCAATCGGGCCGCGGCGGGACCGGTGCCGACGACTACCCGCTGACGAGTGGCACTCAATGCGCACCGCGTACACGCGAGGAGTGCGGCGACGTCCACGGGTCTAGTCGACCAGGATGCGAGGCACGCGGGCACTAATGCCGCAGAGGATTTCCCAGGTAATCGTTGAGGCCCAGACGGCCCAGTCCTCGGCCGTCACGGAAAAGATACCGTCGCGACCGAGTAGCACCACGTCGTCGCCGACGTTGACGTCGGCCGTGCCGACGTTGACCAGCAGCTGGTCCATCGTGACCGAGCCGGCCAGCGGAAAGCGCTGACCGTCAATGAGAACGTAGGCCCCAGCATCAAACAGGCGTCGCGGGTACCCGTCGGCGTACCCGAAGGGGACGGTCACGATGCGACTATCGACCGTCAGTGGTTGACGGCGGCCGTAGCTGGGTCGCTCCCCCGCCGCCACGTCGCGGGCCGCGACGACGTGCGCTCGGAGAGTCATCGCCGGACGAAGTCTGAGTCCGCGCGACGCGAGCGCGTCACCGAGCCAGCCCGCGGGGGCGTAGCCGTAGAGGGCGAGGCCCGGTCGCACCAGGCCAGCGACGGAGTCGAGGTGACCGAGGGCGCCGGCCGAATTCGCGAGGTGCACGAGTGGCGGGCGGAACCCCTTGGCGGCCAGGGCGGCCACCAACTGGGTAAAGGTCACGATCTGATTCATCGTGAACACGCGGTCGTGCTCCCCCACGCCGTCGGCCACCGGGAAGTGGGTGTAGATTCCCTCGAGTGAGAGGTGGGGTGTCGCGAGAATCTGGGCCGCCTCGAGGGCGTCGGCCGGGTCGACCCCTTGGCGATACATACCGGTATCGACCTTGAGGTGAACGCGGTAGGTCCCGCCGAGTTCGCGCGCGACCTCGGCGACGGCGCGGGCACCGGCCAGCGAGCCCACCGTCAGCGTCAGGTCGTGCTCCATAGCCACGCGGAGGGTATTGGCCGGAATTTCGGCGAGGAGCAAAATCGGGGCGGTAATGCCGAGGTCGCGCAGTTCAATGCCCTCGTCGACGATGGCCACGGCAAGTAGGTCGGCGCCCGCCTCGAGCAGGGCCGGCGCCACGAGTTGGGCCCCGTGGCCGTAGCCATTGGCCTTGACGACGGCGCAGATGCGGGCCTCGCCCACCACCGAACGGATAGTGGCGATGTTGTGCGCCAGCGCGGAACGGGAAATCTCGGCCCAGGCCGGACGGTGCAGACCTTCGGCGGGCATCAGTCCCCCTGCGCGACCACGAAGGCCGTCGCCGTGGCATCGGTGTGGGACTGACTGAGCAACACTTCTCGCACCCCGCGGGCTGCGCAGAGATCCCCGGCCGCACCGTGCAGGGCCATCGAGGGTGCCCCACTCGCGGCACGCACCACTTCCATGTCGTGCCACTTCATAGCGCCGAGGCCGACGCCAAAGGCCTTGAGCGTCGCCTCCTTGGCCGCGAAACGGGCCGCCAAGCGTTCAACTTGCCCCTGCGCATCGCGTCGTTCCGCCTCGGTGAAGAGGCGCGACTCTAAGCGGGGCTGCCGCTGGAGAAGTTCGGCGAAGCGGGCCACTTCGACGACGTCGACACCAATCCCGAGGGTCCGCATTATTCGACGGTGACCGTCTTGGCCAAGTTGCGAGGGCGGTCAACGTTGCGACCGAGACCACGGGCCACGTGATAGGCGAAGAGTTGCAGGGGCACGATGTCGATGATCGGTGAGAGCAGCGCGTCCACTTCGGGCACCCGCAGGACAAAGTCGGCGACGGCGCTGATGGCGTTGTCGTTATCCCGTGCGACCGCAATCACGCTCGCGCCACGCGCCTTCACCTCAGCGACGTTGGAGAGCATCTTATCGGCCATCGCCGGGTCGGTGCAGATAGCGACGACGACGACCCCGGGCTCAATAAGTGCGAGTGGTCCATGTTTGAGCTCACCGGCGGCGTAGCCTTCGGCGTGCAGGTAGGTGACCTCTTTAAGTTTGAGCGCCCCCTCCAAGGCCGTGGGGAAACCCACGTGGCGGCCAATGAAGAAGTAGTCGCGGGCGTCGAGGAGTTGGTCGGCGACGGCCTTCACGGAGGCCTCACGGGCCAGCGTGGTGGCCACGTGACCCGACAGGGCACCCAGCTCGGCAAAGTGCTGGTCAATTTCGGCCGGACTCAGGGTGCCGCGAACTTGCGCCAGTCGCAGGGCGAGGAGCTCGAGCACGGCAATCTGCGCAACGTAGGCCTTGGTGGAGGCCACCGAGACTTCGAGTCCGGCGCGGGTGTAGAGGACGGCGTCGGCCTCGCGCGCGAGGGAGGCGTCGACAACGTTCGAGATCGCCACCACACGGGCACCCCGGCGCTGGGCCTCGCGGGTGGCCTGAATGGTGTCAATGGTCTCGCCACTCTGGCTCACGC
>DAIPLC010000130.1:0-4280 GCA_036769405.1 Acidimicrobiales bacterium | reverse complement strand
CGCAGGTACCGTACCCATTGGTCTGGGATGGTTCGCTGTGGACGCTCTTGTGGGAATTTCTCTGCTACACCGGGATTGGGGTACTGGCGGTCATTGGTCTGCTCTCGCATCGACGACTGGCAGTCGCGTTAACGGCCACTACGTGGCTGATTGAGATGTATGCCTTTCTTACCCCCACCTTCTGGCCGAATGCCCAGTTTGCTCTGCGCTTTGCCGTGATTTTTCTGACTGGGGCGCTCGCATTCCTCTATCGTGACGTTCTCGTCGATTCGGGGCGGTTGGCCATTGCCCTGTTGGCTAGTGCCTGCCTCGGATTCATGATTGGGCACCCTCTGTCGCGCGTCTCTGGACTAGTAACTGGACCGGCACTGGTCTACCCGATACTTTGGCTCGCGGCTCACCTACCCTTTTGAAAGGTGGGGGCTAAAAATGACTTGAGTTACGGTTTCTACATCTACGCCTTTCCGGTTGCCCAACTTCTCGCCCTCGCCCATGTGCAGCGCTATGGGTACATCGTCTTCGTAGTGGCCACGGTGGCGAGCGCGTTGCCATTTGCAATGGCGAGTTGGTTTGGCATCGAAAAGTGGGCGCTGCGCGCAAGGAACTTGCCCCTTCTGCAGCGCTACGTGTCGAGACCCGCGGCCTCTTCAGTTCGCGGCGACCATCCATTCACCTAATGCGACACCTCGGTCGTCGTTGGTGGGTGGGATCCACCTCTTCCCATCGGAGGCTTGGACCCGCGTCCTCACAGTCACGACGCAGTAGGCATTATTCCGCGCAACGGTAAACATGAGATGCCCTTCGTGACGGCGTCGTGGTGTTTTTGTCGGCAGAGCCCCGCGCAGATCGCCTCAATTATCGCCGATTCGTCTGTTGCGTGCCCGGCCCAAGATCACCCGCTCTAGGGGTAGGACTGGCAGCTGCTTCGACCATACGAGCGCTGAAAGTTTTAGTCGATTTTCAAGCACGAGTACTTTTAGCGACACGTCTTCGCCAGTATCGAGGGGCTTCGTGCCAGCATTGATGGCGACACCGATTTCTACAACAACAATCGTCGATTCTCGACGATTGGCAAGGTCAGTCCCATCGCACACAAACTAACGCCGGACGACGTCATCAACGGTGTAGAAACCGCACACCTTCTGGGGAACCTCAGTCAGTGACGGCTGCGTGGATGAAGCCGCGGTCGAGGTGGCGTCTATTCCCGGTGGACCTGGCGTTTTTGCGGCTTCCCTCGGTGCGTCCGAGGTCCTACGAGCTGCCGCCAAAGGGTTTCGTCCCCGAACTACCGTGAACTCGAGCGAGGCTCAACGAACAAGTTGATTATTGCCTTTGGTATGAAAAAGTGCTATGATTAGTGGGCATGGATTAAAATTTTGTCTTCCCATAGAAAGGCGTCACTATGCGAGCAGTAAGTTCCCCCAAGGAGGCCGGCGTTTTTCGTCGGATTCACACCCTTGGTTTAGTTGGAGCTTTCATGCTCTCAGTCGTGGCGATGACGTTCACGCCAATCGCTGGCACATCTCGAGCAGGGGCTGTGATGAGCAACCTCTGCACTGGCTACTCAGGGTGCGTCAGTCTAGGAATGACAGATCATGGCTACGGATCCCACAGCGGACCGTCAGGCGGTGCAGGACTTCCCAGCTACTGGGGTAACTATACAGGTCACAATTGCACAAATTACGTCGCGTACCTTTTCGCATCGAGTTACGCACGGCCTGCAGGATTGGGAAATGCGAATACCTGGGGATCGGCATTTCAAAATGATGGGTTCACCGTCGACATGAACCCGAGCCCGGGAGCGATTGCGTGGTGGGACTCCAACCGCGCCCCCGCCTCTGCGTCTGGGCACGTTGCCTACGTCGAGAGCGTGAGTGGCTCAACCGTGACGGTCTCCGAAGATAGTTGGGATGGGGACTTCAATTGGGCGACAATGCCGGCTGGCACTCCGAGTGGCTACATCCACTTCCATGATGTTCCTCTATCGCCACCATCGACCCCAGCTGCTCCGGTGGTTTCGGCGTCGTCCTCTGGATCGCCCTCAATCACCGTGTCGTGGTCTCCTCCGGCGTCGAGCGGTTCGGCGACAGTGAAGTGGTACGACATACAAGACAATCAAGGGCACTACTGCGGCGTGATTCAGCAGTCAATGTCCATGACTTTTCCCGGTGCCAAGTGTGGTGCTGGGGCCGACTTTACCCCGCAGCCAGGAACGTCCTATTCGTTCAGTGTGCGGGCCTATTCGAATTATGACGGTAATGGTGGCACATCGGCCTGGTCGCCCTATTCGGCACCTGTAACGGTGGGATCGCCGCCCGGACCCCCAACGTCAGTGTCGGGTACGCCGCAAACCGGCGCGGTCGCGGTGACGTGGACCGCCCCGGTGTCGAATGGTGGGATCTCAATTGACTCCTACACGGTCACGGCAACGCCGGGTGGGCAACAGTGTTCCGCCACCACCACGACGTGTGTGGTGAACGGCCTCACCAACGGCACCGCCTACACCTTCGCGGTGACGGCGCATAACGCCGCTGGAACTAGCTCGGCGAGTCAGCCCTCCGCGGCGATCACCCCCACGGGAGTACCGAGCGCGCCGCTGACGCCGAGCGCTGCAGCGGGTAACGCTTCGGCCACAATCACCTGGTCCCCTCCGAGTTCGACGGGCGGCCTCTCGATACTTAGCTACAACGTGACTTCCACTCCTGTGAGTGCCGGATGCACGACGACCTCGACCTCGTGTGTGGTGAACGGCCTCACCAACGGCACGGCCTACACGTTCGCCGTGGTGGCCTCCAACGCTAAGGGCCCCTCATCGTCTGCCACCGCTACTGCCGTAACGCCGGCCACCACGCCCGGTGCCCCGACCAGCGTTACCGCCGCCAGCGTTGTAGGCGGTGCCACGGTGTCATGGTCAGTACCATCCAGCACCGGCGGACTTCCAATTTCTTCGTACACCGCCACTGCTACGCCCGGAGGCAAAAGTTGCACCTCGGCCGCGACGAGTTGCACTATTTCCTCACTGACGCCGCGCTCGAATTACGTCATTGTCGTGACTGCTTCCAATGGGGCTGGAACTGGACCCGTCTCGGCGAGTGCGTCGGTCACGGTGGGCTCACCTTCCACACCGGTGTCGCTCGAGGCCCATCAGGCGGACCTCCGTGAATTGACCGTGACGTGGCGGCCCGGCGCTGCTACTGGTGTGGCCAGCAAGGGGTATCACGTAACCGTCTCGCCGGGAGGCGCGACGTGTGCCACCACTGTGTTGACCCAGTGTGCATTTACGAATCTGTCGAAGGGCACGTACACCTTCACGGTGAGTGCTTTCAACGCATTAGGCACATCACCCGTGTCCGCTCCGGTTTCTGCCACGGTGGTCGGTGTTCCGAGTCAACCAATGGGCGTTTCGGTGACGGCGGGTGACTCGTCGGCGACAGTTCACTGGAGCCAACCGACCGATACCGGTGATGGGATTAGTGACTACCAAGTCAGTGTGACCCCGGGGACAGCCTCATGCGTGACAGCCGACACCTCATGCACCCTGACCGGACTCACGAATGGCACTCATTACGCGGTCACAGTCGTCGCCGACGATAGTTTTGGTAGCAGTGTGGCGACGGTGCAGGTGACGGTGGTCCCCGGTGCCCCTGGTGCTCCTACGGCAGTGAAGGCGACTGCCGGCAATGCGTCGGCCCTGGTGCAGTGGACGGCCCCTACGGGGGGTGGTCAGGTGACCAGTTACACCGCCACTGCTTCCCCCGGGGGAAAGTCGTGCACCGTGACCGTGCCGGCGGTACAGCTGCAATGTCCGGTGACTGGACTGGTCAATGGCCAGAGCTACACCTTCCTGGTGACCGCGACGAACAGCTTTGGTCAGACGCCGGCGAGCGCACCGAGCGCGGCGGTGTCCCCGCTCGCCCCGCCGCCGACACCCACGTCTGTTCAGGCGACGGCGGGGAACGCGAGCGCAACGGTGTCATGGTCGATGGGGACAGGAGCGACTGTCGCCACCAGTTACACCGCCACCGCCTCCCCTGGGGGAAAGTCGTGCACGATCGCAGATCCAACGACAACGTGCATCGTGACCGGGCTCACGCCGGGCCTCGCCTACACCTTTAGTGTCGTGGCCACGAACCAGTCCGGCACCAGTGGGCCATCGGCTCCCTCGGCTTCGGTGAGTCTGGCCAACGTGCCGAGTTCGCCTACGGCGGTGACTGTCGTGGCGGGGGATACCAACCTTACGGTCTCGTGGACTGCGTCAAACGGTAATGGATCGCCGGTCA
>DAIPLC010000129.1:0-4310 GCA_036769405.1 Acidimicrobiales bacterium | reverse complement strand
GAGTTGCTCAAGGCCCGCCGTCGTACCATCCAGCGCATTTACATCGCCGACGCTCAGGATCCTGCGGACATCTTGGACGAAATTGAACACTTGGCCCAACGCCTCCGCGTCCCGACGCAACTGGTGTCGATGGCTCGACTCGACCGTGAAGCCCGCACCGAAGGTCACCAAGGCGTGATGGCTATTGCGAGTCGTTTAGACACAGTTCCCCTCGAAACGCTCCTGGAACACCAGAATCCCTTCTTGCTGGTGTGTGACGGTGTCACCGACCCCCGCAACCTCGGCGCGATGCTGCGCAGCGCCGACGGTGCTGGAGTGACGGGAGTCGTGGTGCCGCGTCATCGTTCGGCGCGAATTTCTCCCACGGTCACCAAGACCGCCGTTGGGGCCATTGAGTACCTCACGTTCAGTGACGTTGGCGGTATTCCGACGGCTATTGATCAGATGAATAAAGCGGGCATTCTCACTGTCGGCCTCGCCGGCGAGTCCACGGACTCTCTGTACGACCTCGACTTGGCATCGACGCCCGTTGCACTCGTGGTTGGTGGAGAAGAAAATGGGCTCGCCGCGTTGACACGCAAGCGTTGCCAGGCGGTGGTATCGATCCCACAAATTGGCAAGATTGTTTCGCTCAACGCTGGTGTGGCTGTTTCGATTGCCGCATTTGAAGTTGCGCGACAGAGGGCGATGCGCTAACAATTCGTAGTGAAACTTAGAAATCTGGGTGGTCAGTATGTCTAATTCATGGCAAATTCTTTCTAAATTGCGAAGAACTATTCGACGTTTCTGTGTAGTGATCGCCCTGTTACTCTCGTTATGCGTGACCAATCTGGGGTATCACTCACCCGCCGGAGCCGTCAGTTTTCATACAGTGACGTTCAACGAAAACCTGCATACGGGGACTTCCCTAATTGCTTCGCAGGTGTCAAGTTCTTCAACTTCGCTCACGCTTTACTCGAACCTCACGCCCTCTTTCTTATACCCAGGCTTTGCGTTTAAGAACTGGAATACAAATCTCAATGGGTCCGGCACGACCTATGACAATGGGGCGACTTATAACTTTTCATCAGATTTGATTCTGTATGCACAGTGGATCCCGACAAACCACATTGTGACTTTTAACGAGAATCGAAATTTGAATGATTCGGCTTACAGTGTGCAAATAAAAGCAACACAGGCACCGTTGACGCTTTTTGCAAATCTGTCTCCAGTACTTTCAAACCCTGGATATTCATTCAGTAGTTGGAATACGAAGGCAAATGGCTTAGGTGTTCGCTATACGAATGGCCAGTTGTATTCGTTTGCCAGTGACCTGACGCTTTATGCGCAGTGGGTCAAGTCGACGGCGGCGCTGAACTTTGTCGGATCCGTTCCGAGCGGCCCCGCGCTACCGGCACTCAATGCGGTGGCGACTCAGATTCTCAATCGGCATTATCACCAAGTCGAGGTTGTTCAGTTCCGCCATCAAGATGGAGCGGCGGTTCTCGGTCTACTGACCAAGATTTTGGTAGCTCACGACGGTCCCGGCATCACCGTGGCCCTCCGACGCTCGAGTGCTGAGTCGCAAACTCCGGGCATCGAGGTCTTTGCGAACTAGTTCGACCAACCCTCGGTGAGTTGTTCAGTGCACTGAGGGCAACGTCGCGCAGCCAAGTTGATGTCGGTCAGACACGCTGGGCAGGGCGCCCCCGTTGGCGCGGGTGCATCGTGGCCGAGGCGGCGCTTTATCGCGTTGATCGGCTTCACGATGAAGAAGAACAGAGTGAACGCCACCGCAAGGAGGGTGACAACCGCGTTCACGACCAGACCGTATGCGACGTGACTGCCGTTAATCGTGAAGTAGAGCGAACCGAAGTTCGCCTGGCCAAAAATGGCGGCGATGAGTGGCGTGAGGAAGCCCGCCACAATGGCCTGGACCACGGCGGTGAAGGCACCACCAACGGCCACGCCAATTGCTAGGTCAATAGCGTTGCCCTTGAGGGCAAACGCGCGAAACTCCTTCAGAGTGGTGGTCGCTTTTGATGTCACTTCCATGATTCCCCTTTTGTTGTCGATGAAACCGAGGTTGTGGAACGGTGGTGAGACCACCAACGTGCCGGTGGAGGGAATTGAACCCCCGACCTGACGATTACAAATCGCCTGCTCTGCCCCTGAGCTACACCGGCATGGGACTACTAAGAATAGTGACCTCGCGCAGGGGTAATAGGCTGGAGGGCGATGAGTACTTCTTCGGACCAGCCCAGCGGCACCACCGGATCGCATTTTCAGCCATCGCTTCCCGTCGTATTGGTTATTTTGCTGCTCTTTGTCGCCACGGCATTTCTGGTGGAGCGCAGTTCATCACCCACGCATCCGACGACATCACCCGTAACCTCGACGACCACTCAGCCATCGAAGCCCGGTGTGACGCCGACGACTGCGCCCAAGGAAATCCGCGTGCCACGTTCACAGGTCTCGGTCCAAGTGGCCAACGGCACGTCGAAAAAGGGCTTCGCCAAGACCATTACGCAACAGCTGCAAACCTTGGGCTGGAACACGCTTTCGGCGATCAATGGCCCCAATGAGACCGCCACCATTGTGTATTACAAGACAGGCTTCAAGTGGGCGGCCCTCGATGTGGCCGCTCAATTGCACGTTCCGGCTCGGTCGGTGCACGCCCTCGGTCCACTGCAGCCGGTCCCGGGTTCGTCTGGTGACGACCTCGTGGTCGTCCTTGGCCTAAACGCCCACTAACGGGGCGGTAGCGCGACGCCGTAGCGCTCGAGGATGACGCCGAGAATCTCGGTAGCCATCGGGCGGAGTTCTTCGAGGGGTCGGTTTCGGTGCCGTCGGGTACCGAGGTCGACCTGCGCAATGGTGTCGACTCCGTACTGAGCAGCGACATCGAGCAGGAGCGCAATTTCAACGCCGTAGGCGGTGGCGAGGGGGCACCGCTCGAGCAGTGATCGTCGAATGGCGGTCTCGCCAGCGAGTGGCTGGCGAATTTCGCCTAAGCCGGGGTGCAGGAGTGAGAGGGCGGGCCGAGCGGTGAGCTCGTTGACCCGTCCACCGCCCGTCGGCATGTCGTGCAAGGGGCGGACATAAAAGCCCTTAACGAGGCCAATGTGCTCGCGGGTCAGCAGCGGCGCGACGAGTCGAGGCACGTAGTGGGCACTCGGACTCGTGACGTCGGCATCCAGAAAGACAATGATGTCCGCATCGGTAGCCGCCACGCCGGCGGCCATGGCGCCACCCTTGCCCGTCGGGGAAGTGAGCGTGAGCACGCGAGCTCCATGACGTTCGGCGACGGTTGCCGTGTCGTCGGACGAGTGGTCATCGACCACGACGACATCACACACGAGTGGACCAGCGGCGAAGACGGCGTCGAGCACCGAGCCCACCGTGGTTGCTTCGTTGCGGGCGGGGATGATGACCGCCACGCTGGCGGGTGGCGTTCCCTCGGCGATCAGCGCATCACAGTCGGCTGCACTGAGCGTCCATGGCGTCGGGAGGGGCATCCCACCAATGTAGACAGCGTGGGCCGATGGAGCGTGGCTGACGACCCGCTATAATTGATTTCCGAAGTGTCATCCAGAGCGACTGAGGGACGGGCCCAGTGAAGTCGCGGCAACCAGTGCGATCCCCAGGAGCAATCCTGTCGCACCAGGTGCCAAAGCCCGAACGATGAAAGGGAATAGTTATGGCCAGTTTTGCCACCGGTCTTTTGTGTCGCGAGTGCGGAGAGACGTACCCCGCCGAGGCGCGCTACTCGTGCGAATTCTGCTTTGGCCCTCTGGAGGTTGACTACGACCTCGACGCGGCCCAAGGCGTTGTGACGCGCGAGAGTATCGAAGCGGGCCCCAACTCCATCTGGCGCTACGAAGCACTACTGCCCGATCCTGGCGTGGAGCCCGTCGACCTCGGTGCCGGTTGGACGCCCCTTCGCCGAGCCACGCGACTCGCCGAAGTCCTCGGTGTGAAGGAACTCTGGTTGAAGGACGACACCCGCAACCCGACGGGTTCATTCAAGGACCGGGTCGTCTCGTGCGCCCTGTCGAGTGCTCGACGCCTCGGTTTTACCACCGCCGCGTGCGCCTCGACCGGTAACTTGGCGACCTCAGTGGCGGCCCACGCGGCCTTCATTGGCTGGCCGAGCGTCACCATCATCCCGTCAGACCTCGAAAAGTCGAAGATCGCCATGACCGCCATTTTTGGCGGCACGGTGCTGGGCGTTGAGGGGAACTACGACGACGTCAACCGCCTCTGCGTGGAGCTCGTGGCCGAGCACCCCGGCTGGGCATTCGCCAACGTCAACCTGCGCCCCTACTACG
>DAIPLC010000128.1:0-4449 GCA_036769405.1 Acidimicrobiales bacterium | reverse complement strand
GCGGCAATTTGGGCGCCTATCAGGTAGATGTCAACAACATGAATGCGGCGCTCGTCGCCGCGCAGACGGCCCTGGCCAAGTAGTCCGAAATTCTTATGAATTTCTAGAGTGAGCCCTATAGGGCGCGCTCTAGTCTCAGCAACATGACTACTTCCGTGCGCCTCCACACACTCCTCCGATTTGCCGTCGCTGCCGGCATCCTTGGTGCCACCCTGGTAAGCGCTGCACCCGCCTTCGCGACGTCGCCTTCAACGAGTGCCTCTGGCATCGTGATCGCCGCCAGTCCTACTCGCCACACCTTGGTGGTGACTAACAATGGCGTGGTCCACACGTGGCGCGTGGCCAGTGCCAATGTGACACTCGGCAAAATCGTCAGCGCCGCAACGACGCCACTTGGCGACGGAACCTTCCAGGCCACGGCTGTCGTTGTGAAGGGCGCAACGTCGTCCGTCCGCGTGAGTGCAACGGTCGTCTCATCGTCCACCTCGACATTGGTGTTGAGTGCGGGAGCCAGCACGTTCGCGGTTGTCGTGCCGCACGCCCGTGCTGCGCACACGGCCTCCTCACAGCCATTGGTCGGATCTGACGTCACCGTGACGGCCACCGTTGCTGGCTCCTTCTTAGACGAGACTGCCGCCTCGGTATCGAGTTCCACCAACATGATTTCTCTCGAGGGAACGGTGAGTGCGCTTTCAGCAACTTCACTCACCCTGGCCGTGCAGAACGGATCGAGCACCGTCATTGCTATTCCGGCGAGCGTCACCGTACCGTCGAGTGTCGTCGTTGGCACGTTGGTGCAGGCCGTCGTCGTGTTCGATGGCACCACGTTCACGTTGGCCACCCTCACCACGGATGCCGCTGCGGCCACACAAGGGACATCCGGCGTGTGCCAGGAAAACAACGGGCAGTCGGCCTATGTCGGTATTGAGGGTCAAGTAGTTGCGGCGGACGCCACGACCATCATTATCCAGCCCGGCAACGGCGCGACGCCGGTTATCGTCACGATTCCAGCGAACGTGACGGTGCCATCGGTGACCATCGGTAGTTTCGTTCACGTGCGCGCCACTACTACCAACGGCACGTTGACTCTCGTCAGTTTGGCCGTGCACAGCGCCCAGGGCGATGAGCACAACGGTGGCACCGAAACGCTTGGGGTGGTCGTGGCGGTCTCGTCGAGCTCGCTTACGATTCAGCCCCGCGGTACCGCCACGCCCGTGGTCTTCGTTGTGCCCAGCACCGTTGACGTCTCAGCGGTCAACGTCGGTGACCTCGTCCGTGCCAGTGGTTCACTCGCTAGCGGCACCTTGACGTTGAGTGCCTTCCGTGATTTGGGCGCCGTTCCCGGCAACCCCGCCCAGGGGACCGGCGTCGCGAGCCAGGTTGATGGGGCCGTAACGGCCGTGTCCGCCACGAGTCTCTCGTTGCAGCCCGAAGACGGTGCAGCCGTCGTTGTTATTGCGGTGCCCTCGAGTGTTGACGTTTCGGCCATCGCCGTGGGTGACGAGGTTCGCGCCTCCACGACGTTGGTGTCGGGCGTGGTTACCCTCGTGAGCTTCAACGATCACGGCCAGCGCCCAGCTTCTGGCGCCCCCAGTGGGCCCATCCAGGTGGCCGGGTCAGGCATCGTTGCTTCCGTGTCCGCCACGCAGCTCGTGCTGACGGCCGGCGACCGAGGCGCTCAGGTCACGATCGTGGTGCCTTCCACCGTGGACGTGAGTTCGTTGTCGACCGGCATGCGCGTTGGTGTTATCGCAACCTACGGCGCCGGTACCTACACCCTGGTGAGATTCGTCGTTCCCTCCAACAACTTCAACCCGACCGCCCCGCAGGGTCCCAATGGGGGTCCTCAAGGGCCACAGTTGGTAGCGGCCTTTGGCACGGTGACCTCGGTGAGCCCCACGCAGATTGTGTTGACCCTGCCGAACACGGCCGTTTTGACCGTCGCGGTGCCGTCGACGGTCGACGTCTCGAGCGTGACGGTGGGCCAGTCGCTGGCAATATCGGCCTCCGTGAGCAACGGTTCAGTGACGCTGATCGCCATCAACCCACAGCAGCGCGACCAGCACGGCAATCGCTGAGCAGGTGCACCGCTGAACGTGGAGTCCTCGGCGCTCTTCGCGAGGGAGCGACCGATTCGCGGCCTATTCCTTAGGTAATCCTTAGCCCAGCCCTAGGGGCGATTGAGCCCCAGGGCGTAGGTTGGAACCATCGTCAGCGAAAGGACTCTGTTGTGAACGCCATCCGTCGAGGAATACGAAACACTTTTAGGAACGCCACGAGGTCGGTGGGGGTCGTTGTGATCTTGGGTGTCACCATTGCCCTCTCGATATCTATGTTGATTGCTCGCGATGCAGTCAACACCAAGATCGCCTCGGTCCGTGCATCGACGGGGACAACGGTCACCGTCTCGCCGGCTGGATTCTTCGGCTTCCAGGGTGGCGGCACACCGCTCTCGAACAAGCAAATTGACACGCTGGTGACCTTGCCCTACGTCATCGCGGTCCAGGCATCACTCAATGAGGAGCTCCAGTCCAGCGTCACCTCGCTGACGTCGCCAACGCCACCGGGATTCCTCGGTCATCACTTCGGAGGGTTTTCCTCGAGGGGTGGCTTCTCGATCCCTGTCCGATTCGTCGGAACCAATAGCCCCGGCACCGCTCTCGTCTTTTTCACCAATGCCGGCGCCACCGAGAAACTGACGTCCGGAACCGCATTCTCGGCCACCTCGACGGCGAACGTGGCGGTCGTTGGTACGTCACTCGCGACGACCAACAAGTTGAGCGTTGGGTCAACCTTCACGGCGTGGGGTACGAAGGTCACTGTTGTTGGCATCTATTCGTCCGGTTCCACTTTCGCGGATGCTGACGCATTGATGCCTCTGGCGACCGTGCAGAAACTCGCCGGTGCTACCAACCAAGTCACCGGTGCCACGGTGACGGCCGACAACTTGAACAACGTCACGGCGGTGGCGAACGAGATCAAGCGTCTGCTTGGTTCGGCGGCCGACGTTACGTCTTCCCAGGCGACGATCTCCAGCGAGCTCTCACCACTGAACTCAGTGAAAACCATCTCGACCTACACGTTGTTCGGATCAGTCATCGGTGCGGCCATCATCTTGCTGCTGTCGATGCTGATGATTGTGCGCGAGCGACGTCGCGAAATTGGTGTCCTGAAGGCTATTGGCGCATCCAATCGGTCCATTGTTACTCAGTTCATCGCCGAGTCCACGACGTTTACCGTGTTCGGCGCCGTCATCGGGTTCCTCGCCGGTGTCGCAATTTCGAGCCCCATCACGTCGGCCCTCGTCAGCGCCTCGAGTGGTTCGGCGAATGTCACTGGTTTTGTGCGGCGCCCGGATGGCGGCCCGAGCTTCGGTGCTGGTGGCTCTGGCTTTGCCCCACCGGGCGGACCAGGCAATGGCGACGGACATTTTCACTTCGGTGACTTCCACAACACGATCACGCAGATTCACACCGCCGCTGGGTGGTCAACCCTCGCCTACGCCTTGCTCATGGCACTCGTCATTGCGGGTGCCTCGAGTGCCGTGGCCAGTTTCACCATTACCCGGGTCCGTCCCGCCGACGTATTAAGGAGTGAATGATGTTGCAGGTTGAAAATCTCAGTAAGGCGTTCAAGACCAAGGCCGGCGACGTTCACGCCGTTTCGGACGTGTCGTTCGCGGCGAGCGCCGGTGAGGTAGTGGCCATCATTGGTGCGAGTGGTTCAGGCAAATCCACGCTGCTTTCGCTGCTGGGGCTGCTCGACACCCCCGATCAGGGTTCAATTGAGCTTGACGGTATCGAGTTGGCGAACCTTGATGACAAGGGGCGGACTCAGTACCGTGCGTCGCAGGTGGGCTTTGTGTTCCAGTCCTTCAACTTGATTCCCAATCTCACCGCGCGCGAAAACGTCAAGTTGGTTCTTGAGTTCAGCAACTATCCACACGCCGATCGCGATGCCCGTGCCACCGAAATGCTGTCACTTGTCGGCCTAGACCCCGAGAAGAGCGAGCGTCGCCCCAGCCACCTGTCGGGAGGCGAGCAACAGCGCGTCGCGATTGCGAGGGCCTTTGCGGCCCAACCGCGGCTGATTCTGGCCGACGAGCCGACGGGCAGTCTCGACTCGAAAACCGGGCAGAAGATTGTCGAGCTACTCCGCAACGCCGCCTCCGTTGAGAAGGCCATTGTGCTGGTGGTGACGCACGACGAAAAGGTTGCTCGTCAGGCCGACCGTCGTTTCGAGATTGAAGACGGCACACTGCGCGAAATTGCCTAGGCGGTTCCGGTCTCGATTGAGCGATGTAAATCGCTTGTGAGTGACTGGCAGTGACGGTTTTTCTTGGTGGCTGACGTCAATTGGTGCTTTTGCCAACGCTGGCTAGTTGGACTAGGATGGAAGTCCCAACGCGGGGTGGAGCAGTCTGGTAGCTCGTCGGGCTCATAACCCGAA
>DAIPLC010000127.1:0-4490 GCA_036769405.1 Acidimicrobiales bacterium | reverse complement strand
CACGAGCAGTGTGCACCGTCACTCGCTGGCCCACCACGGTCTGCGACCACTGGTATGGGTGCTTCTCGTGGCACTGGTGGGCTGCGGCGCTTTCGCGGTGCGCTGGAGTGCATTAGCGCTCGGCAAGCTCGTGACACGACGGACCGTTTTAGCGGCCGGGGCGGTGGTGCGTTTTGTCACCACGGGACTGGGATGGATTCTGGTTCTTTTGGCCGCTCTCGCCGCATACGGCGTCTCATTGCAGCGACTTCTCATTGGCGCCGGTCTGGTTTCCGTGGTGGTGGGTATAGCCGCGCAGCAGACGCTGGCCAACATCTTCGCCTCGCTGGTCCTGCTGTTTTCGAGACCATTCAACGTAGGCGAGACCATCATCATTCGTTCGGGCACACTCGGCGTTCTGGAATGTCAGGTGCGAGCCATTGGCCTGACGTACGTGACGGTGCACGCTGACACGGGACTCCTCAAAATCCCCAACGCCGTGATGGCCGCCTCGGCAATCGGGCGACTCTCGCCGCCCATTGATCCGGCCCCGTAGGCGTTAGCCAGCGGTCGGCGTCGCGAGGGCCCACGTGGTGCCCTTGGTACCGAAGGAGCCGCTCGGCCCACTGAGCGTGGAGTAATACGTGGTGGTGCCGCGCGTCACGCGACGAATGGCACGAAAGGTGAGGGATACGTGACGATACGTCCCAGAGACACAGGTTGGCGTGCACGTATTCCAGGTCAACATGCCCTTGCCAACGGCGGTGGCGGCACCCCAGTTGGTCCACGAGATGCCCGTAATCGACCGATTGGCGTCGGCACAACTGATGACGATCGACTTTGGGGCGACCTTCAACGTTCCGCAATCACTAATCCGGACGGGAGTTGCCGCCGACGACGCCGACGCTGCAGGAATTAGTAGACCGCACGTGCTGAGGAGAGTGGCGGCGAATGGGACACGAAGGCGATTGGTCATACTCAATCTCTACCACGAAGTGGCGGGGTCTGCGGTGTGGGGCGCTAGGCGTCGTGACGCTCGGCTGACTTCGCTCGTGGGGCGCCGGCGTGGTGCGGCCCGCACACCGCCCCGCCGGTGTCGGCGACGCAGGCGTCGCAGAGCAGCGTGAGGGCGCGGCACGCCAAATTGGCGCAATTGACGAAGCGATTGGTGGGGGACTCGCAACGTTCACACTGTCCCAGCACCGCGGGATCGGGTCCGAAGTCGTGGACCATACGCTCGTCAAAGATGTACAGCGAACCCTCCCAGAGGCCGCGATTTCCGTAGGCCTCGCCGTAGCGGACGATACCGCCGTCGAGTTGGTAGACCTCGTCAAACCCCCGTTGCTTCATGAGGGCGCTCAACACTTCGCACCGCACACCACCGGTGCAGTAGGTGACCACGGGGCGATGCTTCAAGTCGTCGTACTTACCCGAGTCGAGTTCGGCGACGAAGTCTCGCGTGGTTTCCACGTCGGGCACGATGGCGTTCTTGAAGCGACCGATGGCGGCCTCGAAGGCGTTGCGGCCGTCGAAGAAGACCACGTCGTCACCTCGCGACTCAACGAGGGCGTGCAGTTCGTGGGGCTGCAGATGGCGTCCGCCGCCCACGACCCCGTGCTCGTCCACGCGCAAATCGCCGGGGGCACCGAAGGAGACGATTTCGTCTCGCACCCGTACCCGAAGCCGTGGAAAGTCGCTCCCCGTGCCGTCAGACCATTTGATGTCCATGTTCGCGAAGCCGGGGTAGTTCTTCGTCTGACGAACGTAGCGCTTGACATTCTTCATGTCACCGCCCACAGTGCCGTTGATGCCGTGTCGAGAAATCAGAATCCGACCCTTGAGGTCAAGGGAGTCGCAGAGCGTGTGTTGCCACAGTCGAATCGCCTCGGGGTCCTCGAGGGGCGTAAAGGCGTAGTAGAGAATTACCTTCGGTTCAGTCAAGGCCCCCAGTGTACCGAGGCCCATGGGGCGACCCCGGGCGAAGGAGAGTCTGGAGCTGCCAAAGGTCAAGCAGTGACCAGGAACACCCTAGAGCGAGTGAAGAAAGTCCTCGGAGGCGTCGCGGTCGAACGGGTGACGCTCCACACGGTGTCGCTGAGCGAGACGACGCTGACCACTTTCTGCGTCGGGCCACTGGTGGTCATTGTCGCGGTGGTGAAGGAAGAAGAAGCGGCGCACGAGGCAAAACGTATCGGGCCCACGCAAAGGGGGCGCTACGAGAGCGTGACGAGGTCGAAAATTCCTTGCACCAAGGAGGGGCTAGAAGCGGGCGCGGAAGTTAGCGAGATTACGACGCCAAATGAAGCGAAGTATCGGTGCCGCGACGAAGGCGGCGAGTGGGCCGCCGAGGTACCAGGGGAAACGCAACGCTTCTTGCCACACGAGCGTTGTTTGATCGTCGGTGCCGTGGAGGAAGAACACGCCCTCACCCTTGATGAGGCCCTTGTGTTCCACGCCCATGGCCGTCTCTGACTCCCACCGGGTAATGGTCATGACATCGTTCGTTATGAAGGGGCCAATCTTGGTTTTGCAGTGGAACGACGTGCCTTCACCCTCACGTTGTTCGGTCACAAAGGTGAGTGCCACCGCATCGTTCATCCACTCAACGTGTCGATCGATATGACGTAACTCGTCCCAGACCGCCGAAACGGGGAGCGGAATGGTGGTGGAAATGGTGATGGAGGGCACCACTGTGGTTTAGCGGGAAGTTTCCTAACTGAGTACGGCGAGCGCGAGGGAAAGAGCCGCGAGGACGATACAGACCATTGAGTTGCGCGGGTGGTCCTTTACGCGGCGGTGCAGCGCGAGCGCGATGAGAAAGTACCCCACGAGGAAGGCGGCGATGACCGTGGTGAGCATGCCGTGTCCGTGGCCCAGTGCTAGGCCACCGATAATGAGGACGGAAATGACGCCGAGCTGTGTTTCGGTACCCCTTTTGAGGCCGAGTTGGCGCAACATCGCGGTTCGTGGTTCGAGGCGTAAAAAGTCAGCCACGGCGCTGGCGCCGAGGGCGGCAATGAGAAGAATCGTGAGTATTAGTCCGGCGGTCATGACGTCATGGTAGGTCGTTCACGGGGAGAAACGAGGGAGTGCTAAACCATCATCATGACAATTGCAGCTTCTGATGACCGCCGATTTCCCGCTCTCGACGCCCGCACCCGGCACTTCAGCCTCGGTGCGCCTCGCAGTTTTAGCGTGGTAGCGGAGCAGTCACGGATTTTCTTTCTCCGGTCCAAGGGGCCCTTTGATCGCACCCTGCACCTCTGGTCGATTGACCTCGACGGTAGCGAGGCCTCGGAGCGCCTCATTGTCGACGTGGACGACCTCAGCAATGACGTCAGCGACATCCCCGAAGCCGAGCGTCAGCGACGTGAGCGCATGCGGGAGTCCTCGTTTGGTATCACCGCGTACAGCCTTGACGGGTCGGGTCGTTGGGCTGTCTTCTCACTGGCGGGTGCCCTCTACCTCGCTGATACCACGAGTGATGAACTTCCAACGGTGTTGACTGATGACGAGGGCGTGGTTGACCCCCGAATTAATTCGACGGGCGACCGTGTGGCCTACCTATCCGGTGACGCACTTCGCGTAGTGCACCGCGACACCCGTGAGGTGACCACCGTCGCCACGGGGACCGAGACCCGTACCGTGGGACTTGCCAACTACGTGGCCGCGGAGGAGTTTGACCGCACTCGGGGCCACTGGTGGTCACCGTGCGGACAGTACCTCACATTCGAAGAGGCTGATACCTCAGCTCTCGAAACGTTCTTTATCTTTGACCCGAAGACCCCCGCGGCGGCTCCCGCCTCGCGGCGTTACCCCCAGGCTGGCACTGCGAATCCGGTGCTGCGGATGGGCCTGTGGTCGGTTGATGCTCCCCTGCAGTACGTCGCGCTGCCCTTTGATCGGTACGAGTACCTCGTCACGGTGAGCTGGGCCAAGGGCCGTGGTCTGCTCGTCACCCTGATGACTCGCGATCATCGCGATCAAGAGGTGTTCGCCATTTCGCCCACAGACGGTGCGGTGGCCTCGTTGTTTAGGGATCACAACGACACGTTCCTCGAATGGATCGGTGGCCTGCCCACCTGCACGCCCGATGGTCGACTCCTGGTGGGCGTCGCCGACGCCAGCTGTGACACGTACCGTGTCGCCACCGTGGTCGACGGTGTGGCGACGCCGTTCTCACCGGCGGGTCTTCAGGTGTCTGGGGTCGTGGGCGTGACTGACGAGTCACTGCTCGTCGTCGCGACCAACGACCCCACGTCGGTGGTGTCGGCCCGGATCAACTTTGACGGGACGGCCGAAGTTGCGGGAGGACCTGCGTCGCAAGTGCGCGCCCTCGACGGCACGCCAGGTGGTCTCATCATCAGTGCCCTGACGACCATTGACGAACTCGAAACGACCTACGTTGTCCGCGTCCCGAACGGTGAGCCGGTGGTGGTGCCCTCGTTCGCGCTGACGGCCAAGGACTGCGTCCCACCAGTTAGCCCACAGGTGCAGCTGCGCATTGTGGG
>DAIPLC010000126.1:0-4498 GCA_036769405.1 Acidimicrobiales bacterium | reverse complement strand
TCCCGATCTGGGCTCGACGTCGACGCCCGTCATCGATCCCGCCACGGGCATTCTGTACCTCACAACGCGCCTAGAGGTCCCGGCGATGAGTACACAATTGAGTGACTCGCACTGGTTCTTGCAGGCAATTAATGCCACAACGGGAAAGGCTGTCAGTGGCTGGCCGGACCACGGCGTCGACATTGCGGGTACCCCCTACAACACACCAACCGTGCCCTTCAACGAGGCCAATGCCATGCAGCGACCCGGCCTATTGCTCCTCAATCACGTGGTGTACCTCGCTTTCGCGTCCAACTGTGACATCAAGCCCTACCGCGGCATTGTGGCCGGTGTATCCACCACGACCGCGTCAGTGACCACGATGTGGAGCGACGAGTCGGGCGCCGGCACCGGTCCAAATTCGGAGGGTGGTATTTGGCAGAGTGGTGGTGGCATCGTTGGTGACCAACTCGGTCGCATCGTGGTGGCATCGGGTAACGGTGTGGCCCCTACTCCCGCGCCATCGAACGCCCCACCACCCACGCTGTCGGAATCGGTGATCGCCCTGAGCATCAATCCCTCTGGCCAGGCCACGCCGACGAACTTCTTTGCGCCATCGAACGCCACCTCAATGGACGCGAGTGACCAGGACCTCTCGGCGGGCGGCCCCATCGCGCTGCCGTCACGATACTTCGGCACTGATCGAACACCCAATCTGATTGTGGAGGTCGGGAAGGACGCTCGCGTCTTTCTACTGGACGGGAGCAACCTGGGTGGTTTTCAGCAAGGGGCGAATAAGAGTGACGCCGTCGTTGGTGAGGTCTCCGGGGCAGGCGGTGTGTGGGGTCATCCGGCGGCCTACGGCGGTCAGGGTGGGTACGTCTACGTTGTCGATTCGGGTGGGGGACCACTACAGGCTTTCGCCTTCTCGCACGGGTCGCCGTCAACGTCGCCGTCACTGACTCCGGTGGCGAGCTCCACGAACTCATTCGGATTCGCGTCGGGTTCCCCAATGGTGACGTCCAATGGCACACAAGCGGGCTCGGCCGTCGTATGGACCCTCTCGGGGAATGCCTATTCGGGGCACAATGGCCGACTCATCGCCTACGACGCGATGCCGAACAATGGTGTGCTGACCCCATTGTGGTCAGCGCCGGTTAACACGATTTCGAAGTTCTCCACGCCAACGGCCTGGAATGGTCACGTCTACGTCGGCACCCGCGACGGCCGCCTCGTCGCCTTCGGTTCGTCGACGAGTCGCCCGCTACAGACGGCACCGTTAGCGTTTGGGCGAGTACCCGTGGGGTCCACCGTGACGAGCTCGGTGCGGGCAGCCGTGACGACGCCCTTCGTCGTTACTGGCCCACTCGTTGTTGGCGGTCAGCAAACAGTGGCGGGTCGAGCAACGATCGCCAACGCGACCTCGAACACGCCGGCACCGGTGACGGTGCCGACAGTACCGACGGCGGGGCCATCGTCGCCGCCTCCGACGCAGATCATTGACCTCCCAACCGACGAGCTAACGGTGACGCAGCCGGCCATCGGCACGGCATTTCGTGCGGGCCAGACCTTGATGCTGCGCGTGACGTACCACCCCACATCGGCGGGGCAGATGGTGGGATCGCTCTCACTGCCGACCTCTGCGGGCCCCCAAATAGTGAGTGTCTCTGGCTACGGAGCCTCCGCGGGGCTCCTCACGACAACCCGGACACTGTCGTTCGGGACGTTGCAAACGGGCGTGAGCCCCAAAGTTATGGGGCTACTGGTGACGAATTCTTCGTCACGGGCCGAAACCATCACTGGGGTGGTGCTGCCCCGAGGTCCCTACCACGTGGTGAATGGGCCTCGTCCGGGGACGGTGCTCGCGCCACAGCAGTCCGTTCCGCTGGCACTCTCCTTCGCGCCGACGGCCGCGGGTTCGTACCCCTTGGCGGTGAGCGTGCATTCATCGGGCGGTAACGTCACCATTCCGCTCTCGGGAGCGGCCGAGACCGGCCAGGGCAACCTCGTTGTGAGTACGACGTCGCTCGATTTTGGTACGGTGCCCGTCGGTCAGAGCGTGACTCAAAACCTCTCGCTCACCAACTCGGGAAATCTCGCGCTCGTTCTGACGCAAATCAGCCCGCCAACACCACCTTTCGACGTCACCAATGCGGTCCTACCCGAGCAGAGCATCGAGCCCGGCACAACATTGAATCAGGTCGTCAGTTTTTCACCGACTACCCCTGGTGCTTTCACGGGTACCTTCCGACTGAGTTCCGATGCGGGGCAACCAATGATCGTTGTCACCTTCCACGGAGTGGCGGTATCGTGACGCGTCGCTGGAGGATACTCCTCCTGTGGGCTTCGTGCGTGGGTGCAGTGGTGGTAGGCACCACGAATACCATCAGTGCGGCCCCAGCGACCACTGTCGCGTCCGTGGTTCCGGCCACCTACGGCACCCCGAGCACGACGCCAAATGCTGAGTTCACTGACGTGGCGTGCACGTCGCCCGGGAACTGTGTGGCCGTTGGCGACGCCACGGCCAGTGACGGCACGCAGCTCGCTATCGTACAGAGCCAGCGCACTGGCGTGTGGTCGGCGGTCCAGCCGGCGACGTTTGCCGCCGGTATCGAAAATACCAATCCCAACGAGGGATTCGCGGCCGTGTCGTGCGCCGCCGCCGACTCCTGCGTGGCGGTGGGCTGGTTCCTCGACGCGGCAGGAAATCAAGAAGCCATGACGATGACCGACGTCGGTGGCGTGTGGGGCACCGCGAGGCCGGCGACCTTTGGCGCGGGTGTGGCGAATGCGGCGCCGGATGCGTTGTTCACTTCCGTTTCGTGTGCCGCCGTCGGCGCGTGCACCGCGGCCGGTCAGTTTTACGACATCGCCGGCGGCGTTGAAGCGATGACCGCGTCAGCCGTTGGTGGCGTGTGGTCAGCGGTCACGCCGGCAGTGGTGGCGTCGAGCGAACAACCACGGGTGGCCAACGATGGCTTCGCGGCAATTGACTGCGCCACCCCGGGTAATTGCACCGCAGTTGGCTGGTTCCGAGACAGTGACGGCCACCAGCAGGCGATGACCGAGAGTGACACGGCAGGGCACTGGTCGACGGCAATTCCCGCCAGGATCCCACCGGGTGTCGAGGACACTCCTAATGATGAGTTCACGTCGGTGTCGTGCCCCACGGCACTGAACTGCACCGCCGCAGGATGGTTCCTCTACGCGGGGGGTCACCAGCGTTCGTTCATCGCCGCGGAGTCCAACGGGAAGTGGGCGACGGGCATTCCCTCCTACATTCCGGCGGGGCTCTCGGCGTCAGGGCTGTTCCAGGGTTTCACGTCAATTTCGTGTCCTTCGGTGGGCAACTGTGCCACGGTGGGGTGGCTCAAACTGGCCTCGGGTGGCATTGGCGCGGTGATGTGGATGGAGAATGCGGGGCGCTGGCAGAGTCTTACAACCGCCACCTTCGATGGCACAGTCCATGGACCGGTGCCGAACGACGGATTTACCGCCGTCTCGTGTGCCACGCCAGGCAACTGCACGGCTGCTGGGTACTTTGTGGACGCAAATGGGAATCGTGAGGCGATGACGGCCTCGGCGACTGGTGGCATCTGGAGCACCAGTGTGCCGGCGACGGTGCCAGCGGATGCGGGCAATGTCAACCCGTACGACGGCTTCACGAGCGTGGACTGCGTCTCGCCAGGTAACTGCGAGGCCGCCGGCTTGTTCGTGGACGCCACGGGCACCAACGAGGCTATGACGCAGCGCAGCACCACACCGCTCGCGGCCCCGGTGACCACCGCCACCACGGTGAGCGTCTCGCATCGACTGCGGGTCGCGGTGCCGCGGACGGGGAGTGCGGGGGTCCGCTGGCGCCTTCGCGCCGGGTCACTGCCCCGTGGTGTTTCCCTGGGGACCTCGACCGGTGTGATTTCGGGTGTCCCGAGCCGCGCCGGTACCTACCATGCCACGCTCGAAGAGATCGATGGCGATGAAGAGACCACAGTCCTGCTTACGGTCAAGGTAACCCCGAAGCACCGCTAACCCGCGGCGTCATCCCCGCACGGCGGCTCGCGTCGCCGTGCGCGATTCGGATCCTTAGCCGGCCTGACGAGCGACTGCTTCGGCCGCGGCGGCCGCGGCGGCGGCATCACCGAGGTAGCCACCTTCACTAACGTCGAGATTGCTGTCGAGTTTCATGCGGTAGGGGATACCCGTGGGGATCTCGAGCTCGGCGATGGCGTCGTCGTCAATCCCTTCGAGAATCTTGCGCAGCGCGCGGAGCGAGTTGCCGTGCGCCACGACGAGAACGGCACCACCGCGCACTGATTCGCGACGCAGGTCTTCGGCGATGACTTCGCTGAAGTAGGGGGTCACGCGGGCAACCACGTCCTTCAGGCACTCGGTAAAGGGAATCTTGCTCGGGTCGATGTCGCGGTAGCGGGGGTCGGTGCCCTCCCAGCGCTCGTCACCCTCGGCCATGGGGGGTGGCGGTACGTCGTAGGAGCGACGCCACAGTTTGAGCTGGTCCATG
>DAIPLC010000125.1:1255-4509 GCA_036769405.1 Acidimicrobiales bacterium | reverse complement strand
GCCGCGTCGGGCAACCTTCGTCGCGCCATGGTGCTGGTAAACGACCCCTCCCTCGCGCAGCGGTTGGCGCTATGGCGTCAGGCCCCCGAACGCTTCAACGGCACGGCGTCGTCAGTGGGGGCGGTTGTGAGCGACGTTACCGAGGCCATTTCGACGGCCCTGGCCCCGTTGGTGGCGCTCCAGGAGCGCGAGCTCGAACGCCTGAGTGCTGAAGCCAAGGCCATGGGGCTGCGCAGCGTGCCCGGCCGCACCAAGTTGGAACAGCAACACAAGCGTGAACAACGTCGCTTTCGACTCGACGAACTGCGCTTCGGCGTGAGCGTCCTCACCGGCGTCTACCGGGAGCGACTGCACCAACTCGTCCGTGACGGTGGGACCGATCACCACGCCATTGAACAAGCCGTGAATGCTGTCGACATCCTCTCGGATGCCTACCCGCGCCTCGCCACCACGGTTGACGAGGGATTATTGCTGCACGACATCCTGCTGTCCCTTATTCGCCTCTAGACGGGGCGGAAAATTCGGGTAGGCTAGGGACTCGCGCCTGGGTAGCTCAGCCGGCAGAGCAGCTCATTCGTAATGAGCAGGTCAGGGGTTCGATTCCCCTCCCAGGCTCCACTTTGTGGAGCGTCCTACGGCGCAGTCAGCGCCTGTGCGCAGGCCACAAAGTCCTCGCTTCGTTCGAGCCAGTTGGCGTAGCGATCGAAGCTCGGCGCCGCGGGCGAGAACAGCACCACTCCGCCGCCTTCCACGCCACTCGCGGCCAGCGTCACCGCCTCCGCCATCGTGGTGGCGCTCTCAATACGAAGGCCGTCCACGCTGCCCAGGGCGGCGGCAATCCGCTCACCGGCTGGTCCCATCACAACCACGGTCGTCGGGCGTGTCCGTTGTCGCAGGGCGTCAGCGAGCGGCTCGTAGTCGACGCCTCGGTCGAATCCACCGCACAGAAGCGACAGCGCGACGTCGGGAAAAACATCGAGCGCGGCGATGGTGGGGAGTGCGGAGGTAGCGAGACCATCATCGACGAAACGAACTTCGCCACGTGAGTGCACGACGCTCAGACGGCCACGCAGTGGCGTGAAGGCTGCCGCATGGTCGCGCATGGCGGCGGCAACTTGTGACGGCGTGGCACCCGTGGCGTCGGCGACGACCTCCAGCACCAACGCGACGTTGGATCGTGAGTGGTCACCGAGTAGTTGCAACTCGGCCGCGAGTGACGACGTGTCGGGGTTAACGAAGGAGACGTCGCCACCAATGACGTCGCGATAGCGACGCAACAATTCGCTGTCGGCCACGAACGTGTGGTGGGGCTGGGGGAGTCGAGTTACGGAAAGTTTGTCGCGACGATAGTCCTCCACTGAGCCGTGCCAGTCGAGGTGATCGCTGCCGAGAGCGGTAACCACAATGCGGGCGGGCGCCACCGTCAGATCGACACTCTGAAAACTCGAGAGTTCGAGAACGAGCCAGCCCCCCTCATCGGGTGCAGTCGGGTCGTAGGGAGGGATCCCGATATTGCCGACGCTCTGGGCGACGTGCCCGAGCGCCCGAACGGCAAAGGTAATGAGGGAAGTCGTCGTGGACTTACCCTTCGTACCGGTGACGGCGATGATGCGGTCTCGCCGTTCGGTCGTGCACCAGAGGTTGAGGGCGGACGTCACGAACACCCCGGCCTCGCGAAGAGCCTGCACCGCTGGATTGAGTGGTGAGATACCGGGACTCTTTAGTACGACGTCGCAGGTCAACAGGGCCTCGAGGCCTCCGGCAGCGGTGGTGAGAGCTTCCGGTGGGCTGAGAGCGTCGTCAACGACGACGACGTCATTAGTGACGAGGGCCAGTTGGGCGAGTGTCGCGCGACCCTCGACGCCGAGGCCGTAGACACCAACGCGGCGATTCGCGAGATCAGCGAAGCCAACCGGCGGGAACACGACTCACCCCCTGAGGTTCGAGCAACGACGAGAGTGACGGCTCGCTCGGCAGTTGCGCCGCGATAGCCGCAAGAGCCTCAACATCTGCCCATTGCGGGGCGGCGGCGAGCGCCACGAGCGCCGCGGCACACTCACCGGGGTCGCCGACGCATTCGAAGGGTTTCTCATTCGGGCTGTGGCCCACCAACGTTTCGAGTTGACCACGTAACGCCGGATTTGCGAGTGGTTCGCTGTCGAAAATGTCGGCCAGCACCGGACGGTCCATAAACGGTGCGAGGACCAGATTGATGAAGAGGCACTTGTCACACACGCCGCACCAGGTCAGTGCGCGGCTGGCCTGTTCTTGCGTAAAGGCGCGGTTGCAGGAGCGAAAGACGTGGTGGTACGCGGTGAGGCCAGCAAACTCCTTGGCAACCCAGAGTTCGGAGCGGTCACGGAGGTAACTGGCCACGGTGAACGACGGGCCCACACGCTCCGCGACGGCATTAGCCAGGAGGACTTCGGCCTCGGCAGATTTGGACCACTGGTGATTGATAGCGCGACCGTCACTCACGAGGTTCGGGACGGATGACGAGTGCTCGTTACTCATGACGACGGCCCCGTGGCCATCACTCAGGGCGCGTACGCAGGCCAACAGGGTCACCATGGCGGTGACGGGAACGTGGCCATTGAAACGGCTGTGGGAGCGTAGCCCCTCGAGGTCGAGGGTGCGCGACGCGCGGGCCACGGCCAAGCCGGTCGTGACGGCGGCGGCCTCCAATGGAGCGAAGGTTGCGTGCGCGGGGCTCATCACGAAGAGGGTGCGTGAGAGGTGGGCGAGCGCCTCGACCGTGACGCACGAATCAATGCCCCCACCAAAGGGGATCAACACACTGTCGCGCAGTGTGGGAGTGACGGGGTCGCCAAAGAGCACGTCACCGGTAAAGGTCACGTCACGAAGGTCGAGGCCGTTTCGGTAGGCGAACTCGCCTAAACCCTCGCGATAGGCGGCTTGGACGAATGCCATGCCGTGGTCGCCAACGCGGTGACCCCCAAAGTCAACCTCGAGTGCGGCACCAGTTTTGTAGTAGCTCAGGCCGGCCACGAGGTACCAGAGTTCGACAATGGCGTCGACGGCGGGGGCCGAGAGATCGGCGTCCGGCAGCGTGACCGTTTCACGGAACGTGCGCCCATCGAGGTCGTAGAGCGCGGTGATGGTGTCACCCTCGCTCTGGTACCCCCGGTAGGTGAAGCGCTGTGCTCGGTTCATTGACGGCCTTTCACCGCTCAATGGTAGAGCGAGCGTCGGGCGACGAGTGCGAAACGGCCGCAGGGTCGCGCGGCCCGGTC
>DAIPLC010000125.1:0-1155 GCA_036769405.1 Acidimicrobiales bacterium | reverse complement strand
AGAAGGGGAAGGCAGTCAGCGGCCATGATCATCAGCGCCACGTCATCCCGCTTCGTAACGAGAGCGTCGCCGACCGCGCGAACGTCGTACGAGAGGACCTCGGTGACGTGGTTGCCGTGGACTTGCTCCGTGGTGAGGAGGTGATCGAGGGGGACCTCGATTGCTTCGGCCACGAGTTGGCGATTGTGCTCGACGTCACGAGGCGCGTCACCAACGTGTCCGGCCACGTTGAGGGCGTCATAGGGAGGCCGACTCACCCCGCCGACTCGGGTGGTGATGAAGGCCGTGACACCGAGTGGAAGAACAATGTCGAGCGGCACCACGAGTAACGGACCCACGGCCCGCTGCGTGGCGTCGAGGGTGGCCATTAGAACTCGCTACTCGACGGGTAAGAAAGGGGCACTACAGCAGTGTAGGAAACGAGGACCATGGGGTGAAAAGTCGCCGTAGGCTTCACACGTGACCGACCGTACTCTCGTGCGCCAGTGCAACTTTCCTCCACCCGACACGGCGGTAGCGCTGGCCGTGTCGGGCGGCCCCGATTCCATGGGCCTGTTGCTCCTGGCACTCGAAGCTGGCCTCGACGTATCGGTTCACCACGTTGATCACCACGCTCGCCCCACCTCGGGCGATGACGCTGCTTTCGTGGCCTCGTTCTGCAGTCGTCACGCACTGCCGTTCGTTCGCCACGACGTGCTGGTCGAGTCGGGCCCAAACTTCGAACAGCGAGCGCGACAGGCTCGCCGTCAGGCAATGCCCCACGGCGTGCTTACCGGCCACACCATGGATGATCTGGTGGAGACGATGGTGCTCAACCTCTTGCGCGGGACGGGGGCTGACGGCGTGAGCACCATGATTGGTGATCCCTCAAAGCCGCTTCTGGCGATACGGCGCAGCGATCTTCGCGACTTTGTGCGGGCCGCTGGGGTGGATGCGCGTCAGGACGAGACCAATCTGGATCCGCATTTTCGGCGCAATCGTGTCCGTCACGAGCTGCTGCCGCTCATGAACGACATCGTCGATCGGGATGTAACGCCGTTGCTAGCTCGTTTCGGGCAGCTCATGACGGAGGAGCAGTCGTGGCTAGCGTCGCTCCGCAGCGACGATGAGAACCTCCGGTTGTCTGACGCTGATTGCCGCGACCTTCGAGAGTGG
>DAIPLC010000124.1:0-4515 GCA_036769405.1 Acidimicrobiales bacterium | reverse complement strand
CATGCGCAAGCGTTTCCTCGACGCCTTCAACTACGACGCCCACCCCATGGGCATGTTGGTCTCGTCCATTGCGGCCTTGTCGACCTATTACAAGGAAGCTAAGCGCATCAACGACCCCGAGGTCATGCACAAGCAGGCCGTGCGCCTGATTGGCAAGATGCCCACGCTGGCCGCCGCCGCCCACCGCTACTCGGTCGGTATGCCCTTCGTCTACCCCGACAACAACCTGAGCTACAGCGAGAACTTCTTGTCGATGATGTGGAAGGTTGCTGAGCCCCGCTACGAGGCCCACCCCGTCTTGGCCCGAGCGCTCGACATCTTGTTCATTCTCCACGCCGACCACGAACAGAACTGTGGCACCACGGCCATGCGCACGGTGGGTTCGGCCCACGGTGACCCCTACGTGGCCACCGCCGCGGCGACCGCGGCGCTCTACGGTCCCCGCCACGGTGGCGCCAACGAAGCCGTCTTGAAGATGTTGAACCGCATTGGTTCGCTCGAGAACATTCCGGCCTACATCGAGACCGTCAAGCGCGGCGAGACGAAGCTCGAAGGCTTCGGTCACCGCGTGTACAAGAACTTCGACCCCCGGGCGCAGATCATCAAGAAGACCGCCGAGGATGTCTTCGCGGTGACGGGCAAGAACCCGCTGCTGGACATTGCGCTGGCGCTCGAAGAAGTGGCCCTGAAGGACGACTACTTCATCTCCCGTCGTCTCTACCCGAACGTTGACTTCTACTCCGGCCTCATCTACCAGGCCATGGGCTTCCCCATTGAAATGTTCACCGTACTCTTCGCTATTCCTCGCGTGTCGGGGTGGTTGGCGCACTTTCAGGAACTGCTCGGGCAGGACGCCAAGATTGCTCGCCCTCGCCAGCTCTACGTGGGCCCGGAGATTCGCGACTACGTGCCGATGGACCAGCGAGGCTAAGCCTCCAGGGCCTCCAGCAGCTGCTGCGCGTGGTAGCGCGGGTGGTTGCGGTAGATCTCGAACCATTCGGCGACGTCGTAACGACCGGACTCGCTGTGTTCCCCGTGACGGCTGAGGTCGGCGGCGTCGAGTCGACGAAGCACGGCCAGCGTGGCCTCACGCACCGCTCGGATTACGGCGAGGGGCAACTCGATGGGCAGTTCCTCGTACCCGAGTGACGGCGTCCTGGACCAGGTGTCTTCGTCGTAGCCCTGAATCAAGCTCCCGGCTGGTTCAGCGAGGAGACGACGCAGTCGAATGCCCGATTGCGTTTCGGAGTCGGCAACGTGGTGAATGACCTGACGTGCCGACCAGCCACCTTCAACGTGTCGGTCGAGCTGGTCGGGCTGGGCCGCGGCAACTGCGGCCGCGCGGAGGAAATCGTTCGTGGCGTCGGCGTAGTCGTCGCACAGTTCGCTGATGTTCATGGGGCCACCTTGCAGTTGGAGTACCGCCATTATTAGCACGAGGGGTGACCCTCGCGGAGGGTACGCCGAGCCGTTCAGGGACGAACTACCATTGTCGGGTGCCTCGTAGTTACCGCGAACTTGTCGAATGGTCCAAGACCCACGAGGGAAAGAAACTCATTCGCTACACATTGGGTTCGGTCTACACCACCATTTTTTCGCAGTTGGTGATCTTCATCACCTACGGCTTTCACCTCATCGCCGGTGTGGTGGCCGCCACGTTGGTGGCGAACCTCCTCGGCACCATTCCTTCGTACCACCTGAATCGGCGCTGGGCGTGGAAGAAGACTGGCGCGAGCCACTGGCGCAAGGAAGTTATTCCCTACTGGAGCATGTCCATTACCGGCATTAGCTTCTCGATGCTGGGCGCCCTGCTGACCAAGCACATCATCCACACGCACCACCTCTCGCACCTCATTGACACCGGTCTCGTCGCCTTCGTCAACCTGGTGAGCTTCGCGATTTTCTGGGTGCTGAAGATGTTGGTCTTCAACAAGATTTTCAAGACGGACAAGCTGCACGACATCGACGAACACCTGAGTGCCGAAGAGCACGCGGGTCTGTAGATCGACTTCTCCGTGAAGGTCACTCGTGCTCGCGCGACTCACTGAACTCCGCGCCTGGACCCGGACCCATCAGGGCAAGAAGATTGTCCGATTCGCGATGAGCTCGGTCATCACCACGGTGATTTCCTCGACCGTGATTTTCCTGGTGTACGGCCTCAACGGCACCCACTCACCCGTGTGGGCGACCGGCATTGGCAATCTGGCCGCCATGCCACCGGCCTACTACCTGCACCGTCGCTGGGTGTGGGGTAAGACGGGTGCGAGCCACTGGCGTAACGAAGTCATTCCCTACACCGTGCTCAACGTTCTCGGACTGCTGCTGTCACTGGTGTTCGCGGCCTACTGTCGCCACCTGGTCTACGCCAATCACTGGTCCCACCTTGCGAATACGGCCTTCGTGGGCGTGGTGAACCTCTTTAGTTTCGCCGTGTTCTGGGTACTGAAGCTCATCTTGTTCAACCGGATTTTTCACACCACCCCGATTGCCGGCTACGACGAGCACCTCACCGCTGAGGAACGACTCGCCTAGTCGCGGAAGTTGTTGAACTGCAGCGGCACTTCGAACTCGTTGTTCTTGAAGTGACTGATCACACCCTGCAGGTCATCGCGCTGCTTGCCGGTGACGCGCACCTGCTCACCCTGAATTGACGAGCTCACGCCCTTCAGGTTCAAGTCCTTGATGATCTTGTTGATCTTCTTACCGAGCTCCTGGGTGAGGCCGGCCTTGAGGGCGACTTTCTGGCGGCCACTGCCGCCCGAGGCGGCTTCGATCTTGCCGGGGTCGAGCGTCTTCAGTGAGACCGAACGCTTCACGAGCTTCTCCTGGAGGAGGTCGTAGAGGGCGCGGACGCGGTCTTCGGTGTTGGCGCTCAGTGTGAGCTCCTTCTCGCTGAACTCAATCAGGGCGTCGGTGTCCTTGAAGTCGAAACGGGTGGAGGCCTCACGATTGGCCTGGTCCACGGCGTTGCGAACTTCCTGCATGTCGATTTCGGAGACGATGTCAAATGTTGGCATGTACCAATGGTACGACAGCTGGTTGGAACTGTGTGCGCCAAAGGCTGTAGGCTCTTAGACGGGTCAGTGCCCGAGCGGCCAATGGGATCTGGCTGTAAACCAGACGGCTTTGCCTACGGGGGTTCAAATCCCTCCTGGCCCACCACGGACAATTCAGTACGCTGAATTGTCCACGTCCCGACGTCAATCGGCGAACGGACGATGAAAGGTGACGGCGTGCCAGTACTGCGCTCAATGTTCCGCGGCGTGCGCAACGCCTACGAACACGTCGCCACCGCCCTCGAGGCGACGGTGGTGTTTCTGCAGCGTCGCTACACCCCGCTGGGTCGTTTCACACCGGGCCCCTTCGAGGGCTGGGATTTTCTCGTCGTGCCAGCCCTTCTCGGCTTTCTCGCCATGATCATGATTCTGGTCGGTGGAAGTATTTCGGCTTCGCCCTACAAGCTGAACATGGCCGGTACGTGGTTCTTCGGTGAGCCCACCACCTCGCCAAACCCACCGCCCGGCCAGACCACGCTGCTCTTGGCGGTGGTGCTGACCTACGGGGGCATCGTGCTGTTGACGCGGGTCTGGCTACGACTCACCGAGATCGTCAAGCTCCACCCCGGCGCACCGAAGAAATCCCTCTGGCGGATCTTCGCTCTGTGGATTATCCCCATGGTGGTGGCCCCACCGTTGATGAGCCGCGATGTCTTTAGCTACGCGGCCCAGGGTGAGATGGTGGCGCACCGGTTGAGTCCGTATCTCTACGGCCCCTTCACGCTGGGTTCGGGGCCTTTCGTCTTGCCGGTTGATCCCCGGTGGGGGAACGTCCCCGCCCCCTACGGCCCGTTCTTTCTCTGGGTCGACGGCGTCATTAATCGTTTGGCGCACCACAACCAACTCGCGACCGTGGTCGGTCTCCGGCTGCTGGAGGTGGCGGCCGTCATCCTGCTCGGGTACGCCGTTCGGCTCTTGGCCATGGGGCTACGACGCGATCCGAGCGAAGCCTTCGTGCTCGCCGCCCTCAACCCATTGACCCTGCTGACCCTGGTGGGCGGGGCTCATAATGACGCGCTCATGGCCGCCTTGCTCACGCTGGGCGTGGCCCTGGCGATACGACGTCGACTGTGGTGGGCGTCGGCCTTCATTGCGACAGCGGCGGCGGTGAAAGCACCCGCCGCGCTCGCACTGGTGTTCGTGGCCTGGAACTGGCGCGGTGCGGGAGTGCCGTGGCGCGACCGCCTCCGCCCCCTCGCCACTGCTGGGTCGGTGGGCGTCGCGGTGCTGGGCCTGTGGACGTGGATCGCTGGCTTTGGTTTTGGCTGGGTCCACAACTTGACGAGTAACGGCAGTGTTCGCTCGTGGGCGGCCCCTGCGACGGGCGTTGGATTGCTGACCCACTTCTGGCTGAAGAACTTGGGCGTGAGCACGAACTTGACCCACCTTCTTTCGTTGACACGTCTGATGGGATTTCTCGTGGCGCTGACCTTCTCGGGCTACCTCCTGTGGCGCAGTG
>DAIPLC010000007.1:0-19522 GCA_036769405.1 Acidimicrobiales bacterium | reverse complement strand
AACGAAATGAGCGGCGCATGGATTCCTTTGGAGTGACTTTCATTTTTACCCGTCGATCTGGGGAAAGAGCATTGTTCTTTCAACGTCTTTAGTCACTTCTTAGTCCGTACCACGCCTAACCGACCCCCTCGATGGCCGGTGAGTGGCAAACTGGGCACTTATGGTTTCGCCCCGACACGCCGCGCCCGTCTCGCGACGCCGGAGCACTCGCCGCCAGTCTCGTGTGGTGTTTTATTGGCGTCGTGCCGTCGTGCTCTCGTCGGTCTCGGTGGCCTCAGTGATCGGGTACTACAGCATCACCCTGTACCAGGCGCTCCACAATCCTTCCTACGGCGTGTCGGCCATGGCCCGAGGCGCGGAGTGGGGGCGCAACGAGGGGCTCGGCGGCCTCGTGACGTGGTTCGAGAACATCTACAACAAATTCAACGGTGCCAAGGTTGGCGGAGCGCCCGGTGGTAACGCGTTCGGCGGTGGCGGCACTGGTCCAACGAAGACGGCCGCCGGTGCGCTACCGGTTCCCGCTCGGATTCCCTCGCCAGCCGCGCACCCCGCGGCCGATGAAGGGGTCTGGCACCCCGTGGCCCGGTACACCGCCGGTGGTGTGCCCGCCGTTTACGAAGCCTTCGTTCGACCCGACGCCGTTCACACCAGTTACGTCGTCGGGGTGGCCTGGATGGACACCAAACTCCTGCGGGCCACGCTGTATTCCGGTTCGCAGATTCCCGGAAAAATGGGCCTGCCGTACCGTCACTCGTCCCCCATCACGCCGGTTGATTCACGGTCGCTGGTCGCGGCCTTCAACGCTGGCTTCCGGATGCAGGACGCCCAGGGCGGGTACTACACCGACGGCAAAGTACTGATCCCGCTTCGCAAGGGTGCCGCCTCCGTGGTTACCTACAAGAACGGTGACATCACGCTGGGGCAGTGGGGCCGCGACTTTCACTCCTTGGCCAACGTGGCCTCAGTGCGACAGAACCTTGACCTCATTGTCGATGGCGGTCACGCCGTCGCCGGCCTCAACCAGCAGAACAATGCCCGCTGGGGCAAGGTCACTGGCAACACCTTCAACGTGTGGCGCTCGGGTCTCGGTGTGACGGCCAACGGCGCATTGGTCTACGTGGGTGGCCCTGCCCTCTCTATTGCGGACCTCGCCAACATCCTCGTTCGTGCCGGAGCGGTGCGAGGTATGGAAATGGATATGAACACCGACTGGGTGGTCTACACCACCTACACCGGCGCACTTAACCGCGCGATCAATGGCAGCACGGGGGTCGACATGCTCAATGCAACGAATGTTGGCGTTAACGCGATGCTCGAGCGGCCCACGGTTTTCTTTGCGAACTGGTGGACCCGAGACTTCTACACCCTGAACCTGCGGCCGAAAGAACTGGTCGCCGCGAGCTCGAGCGCTCGTAAGTAACTAGCGATCCATCACCATGCGCCACAGTTGGCGCGGGAGGTGACGCAGTACGAGGTAGACCCAGCGCAGTATCGGTGGACTCCAGATGACCCGCTGATTGGTGCTCAGCCCGGCCATGACGTACTCGGCCACTTCGTTCGGCCCGGTCATGAAGGGCATCTCGGCGAGGCCGGCCGTCATGCGTGTCCGCACCGCGCCGGGGCGCAGGAGCTGGAGCGTCACGCCGGTGCCCTCGAGGGAGTCGGCCAGCGCGTCGGTCAACCGGTCGAGACCAGCCTTGGCGCCACCGTAGAGGTAGGCGCTGCGGCGAACGCGAACACTGGCCACGGACGAGATCACCAGAATCCGTCCACTGCCCTGAGCAACGAGTCGGTTACGAATCTGGGTCAGGGCCACCACCGGCCAGGTGAAGTTGACATTCATCATGCGCAGCGTTTCCTCGGGCGATACTTCGTCGTCCGACTGCACGCCGAGTCGACCGACGGCCACGATGACGAGGTCAACCGACCCGCCGGCCGCGTCGAAGGCCTCGTCAACACTCTGGGCGGCCGAGTCGGGGCGCTCCGCGTCGAGGTGCACGATAGGCGTTGACGTGGCGCCGTACTCCAGGGCCTCTTGCGAGGCCCGAGCGAGCAGCTCGGGGTTACGGCCAGCGAGTACGACGGTGTGGGCGCGAGCGGCCACGAGCTTCTTGGTGATGGCGCGAGCGATTTCTGAGCTCCCGCCCAGCACGATGACGCGCTGCGGCTGTCCGAATGCGTTGTCCATTAGTGGTGTCCTCCAATATTGAGTCGGCGAGCGAGGTCACTAGTGAGTCGCTGGTCGGGGTCGTACGTCTGTTTTACGGTGAGAAAGTCGTCGAGTCGGGGGTACATGGCCCGTACGGCGTCGGGACGCAACCGTGCGTCCTTGGCGAGGTACACCCGTCCTCCGGCCTCGAGCACGAGTTCGTCGAGGTCGTCGAGCACCGCCGGTAACGCCGATGGACCGACGGGGAGGTCAAGGGCGAGCGTCCACCCTTCCATGGGGAAGGAGAGGTGGCCGTGGTTGCCGGGGCCGAAGCGCTTGAGGACGGCGAGGAAGCTCGGCACACCCGATGACGAAAGGCGCTCAATGGCCTTGACGACGACGTCACCGTGGTAGTCGTCGACGGCGAACTGGTACTGCACAAAGCCTCGGCGCCCGTACAGGCGGTTCCAGTCGTTGAGACCGTCGAGGGGGTGAAAGAAGGTGGAGAGGCCCTGGATCTCTCGATCCTTCTTCGTGGGCGCGACGCGGTACCAGAGTTCGTTGAAGGCGCGAATGGTGAGGGGGTTAAGTAGTCCCGAGGGGGCGTCGATTGGCACCCGAAGTTTGGCGTTCGAGGGACCCTCGAGAGTTACTTTCTCGACGTCGTCGGCGCTGGCGTGATGGCCGCGGGTCAAGATGGCTCGACCCATGGCGGCACCCTTGGTCATGCAGTCAACCCAGGCCACCGAGTAGCGGTAGGCGTCGTCACCGGTGCGCATGGCGTCCATCACGCTGTCAAGGTTTCGGTGCTTGGTGGTGTCGACGAGGACGCGGTCCGTTTCAATAGGGGTGAGCCGGAGGCTTATGGAGGTCACCACACCAGTGAGACCCATGCCGCCAATGGTGGCCCAGAAGAGATCGGCGTGGTGCGTCGGCGAAATGTCGAGTGCGCCAACCGGGGTGACAATGCGCATACTCAAGACGTGATCGCCAATGGAACCGTCAACGTGGTGGTTCTTCCCGTGAACGTCAGCGGCGATGGCACCGCCCATGCTGACCTGGCGGGTGCCCGGCGTCACGGGGATGAACCAACCGAGAGGAATCGTGACCTTGAGGAGCTCGTGGAGAGAGACCCCGGCCTCGACCGTCACGATGCCGTCGGCACTGACCTCGCTGATGGCGGTGAAACCCCGGTTGTCGAGCACGACGCCGCCACTCACTTGAGCAGGGTCGCCGTAGCTGCGGCCGAGTCCTCGGGCGATGACGGGTCCCTGACTCAGTGCGGCAAGAAGTTCGTCCTCGCTGCGGGGCATCTGCAGGTCACTTAACGCGGGGGCCGTGCGACCCCAGCCCATGAGTTTTTCTCGGCTCATCCGTACACTCCTATTCCCACCAGAACGGCCCACACCAGGGCCAGGGTCTGGACGGTGCGATTGCGCAACAACAAGTCTTCCGGTGCCTCGCCCGCGGGTGAGGCGGCCCCTCGAATAATGAACAAGACCGCGAGTACGACGGGCGCCACCGTGAGTCGAATCGGTAGCGTGAGGTGCTTCACAGACGAGAGTCCGGTTGCCGAGGTATCGAAGGCCCACAAGCAGTAGGCGGTGACGACGACGGTGGCAGCCATGGTCAGCGCCGAGGTGAGGAATTCCGGCGTGTACTCCTTGAGGACGGCGCGGTTCTTGTCCCCTACGTTTCGCAACTCGGCCGCTCGCTTGCCAATGACGAGGAAGAGGGCCCCGAAGGAGATGACGACGAGAAACCACTCCGACACGGGAATGTGGCTGGCCGCGGCACCGGCGAAGGCTCGCAGGAAGAAACCTCTCGCCACGAAGGCCATTTCAACGACCGCGACCCGCTTGATGCCGGCGATGTAGGAGAAGGATTCCAGCACGTAGAGGCCCAGCACGAAGTAGAAACCAGTGGGGTGATTGAGCAGCAGGGGCACGGCACAGGCGACGACGGCCAGGCTGATCGCCAGCACGACGGCAACGCCCACCGAGAGCTGTCCCGAGGCAATGGCTCGAAACCGCTTGGTGGGGTGGGTGCGGTCGTCGTCAATGTCGCGGACATCGTTGGTGAGGTAGATGCTGCTGGCAATTGCGCAAAACGACGCGAAGGCGATGAGCGTGTTCTCGAGCACGTCGGTGTGAAAGAGCCGACCCGACGCGGCGGGAGCAATGAAGACGAGACCGTTCTTCACCCACTGCGAGACACGCATGCCTGAAACGATGGCACGAAGAGGGCCACGGGCTTTCGGGGTCGACTGCATACGTCTTAGGCTAGTTCTCCCCGTCTGTGACCGGCTAAGTCCGCACTTTACGGAGAACGCATCATCTTCCGAGATAGCGACTAACTAATTTCAGGTCGTCAGAGCGGCCTAACGAGGTAGAACACTAGGGACGTTCGCCTAAGTTGCTAGGGGAGTTCTTCGCGTTGCCGGCGTTACCGCCGCGACGGTCGCACGGAAAGTAGACATCATGGATCTTTTTGAATACCAAGGGAAGCAGTACTTCGGTCGCTTCGACATCCCCACCCCGGCCGGTGATATCGCCGACACGGTCGACGAGGCCGTCGCCGTCGCCGAGCGAATTGGCTATCCCGTCGTCCTCAAGGCTCAGGTCAAGGTCGGTGGTCGCGGTAAGGCCGGTGGCGTCAAGTTGGCCACCAACGCTGACGAAGTGCGCGAACACGCCGACTTCATTCTCGGTCTCGACATCAAGGGCCACGTCGTGCGCCGGCTCTGGGTTGAAGAGGCCAGTTCCATCGCCAAGGAGTACTACGCCTCCTTCACGCTGGACCGCCCCAACAAGATGCACCTGGGTATGTTGAGTGCGCAGGGTGGCGTTGAAATTGAAGTAGTGGCCGAGGAAAACCCGGACGCCATTGCGTTCATTTCTATTGACCCCGTGAAGGGACTCGACATCGAGGATGCCCGTCGTTGGGTCGCCCAGGCGAATCTTGATGAGGTTGCTCGTGAACAGGCCGCTGTTCTCTTGGTGGCGCTGTACCGCTGCTACACCGAGGGTGACTGCGACCTCGCCGAAATCAACCCGCTGATCCTCACCCCCGACAACGTGGTCAAGGCCCTCGACGCCAAGGTCACGCTCGACGAAAACGCCAGCTTCCGTCACCCCGAGTGGGATGAGTTCCGCGCTACCGACACCATTGACCCACGTGAGATCATGGCGCGCGAAAAGGGCCTGAACTACATCGGTCTCGACGGTACCGTCGGCATCATCGCGAACGGAGCCGGTCTGGCCATGTCGACGCTCGACGTCGTGAACCAAGTCGGTGGCTCGGCCGCCAACTTCCTCGACATCGGTGGTGGCGCCAACGCTGACGTGATGGCGGCGGCCCTGGAAGTCATCAACGCCGACCCGAAGGTCAAGGCCATCTTCGTCAACATCTTCGGTGGTATCACCCGCGTGGACGAAGTCGCCAAGGGCGTCCTCGAAGCGCTCAACCGCGTCACCATCACCTCGCCCATCGTGCTGCGACTCGATGGCACCAACGCCGTTGAGGGTCGCGCTATTTTGGCCGACCACCTGAACGACGCACTCATCACCGAACCGACCATGCTGGACGCCGCCCGCCGCGCCGTCTCGCTCGCGAACGCCTAAGGAGCACTCATGAGCATTTTTGTTGACGAAAATACGAAGGTCATCGTTCAGGGCCTCACCGGTGGCCAAGGCCGCTTTCACGGACTGCGTAACCGCGATTACGGCACCAAGGTTGTCGGTGGCGTGACCCCCGGCAAGGGTGGCACCGACGTCGACGGCATCCCCGTCTTCAACTCGGTCAAGGAAGCCGTGGCCGCCACGGGCGCCACCGCCTCCTTCATCGTGGTGCCGCCGAAGTTCGCCTCGGCCGCCATTCTGGAGGCAGCTGAGGGCGGCATTACCTTCATTGTCTGCATCACTGAAGGAATTCCCGCCCACGACGAAGCTGTGACCTACAACCGACTCGTTGAAGAGTTCCCCGGCGTACGTCTGCTGGGCCCGAACTGCCCCGGCATCATCAGCCCCGGAAAGTGCAACATCGGCATTACCTCGGGCGACATTGCCCTACCCGGTGGCCCCGTCGGCATTGTTTCGCGCTCGGGAACCTTGACCTACCAGGCACTCCACGAACTCAGCCAGCAGGGCATCGGCCAGACCACCTGCGTCGGCATCGGTGGTGACCCCGTACCCGGGACGAACTTCATCGACTGCCTCGAGGCCTTTGAAGCTGACCCCGAAACGAAGGCCGTCATGATGATCGGTGAAATCGGTGGCTCGGAAGAAGAGCGGGCCGCCGAGTGGATCAAGGCCAACATGACCAAGCCCGTTGTTTCCTACATCGCGGGCGTCACCGCGCCCCCGGGCCGCAAGATGGGTCACGCTGGTGCCATCATCTCAGGTTCGAAGGGCACCGCGCAGGCCAAGATGGAAGCGCTGGCCGACGCGGGCGTCTACGTCTGCCAGAACCCCACCGAGGCTGGCGAAAAGATGGTCGAGATCGTCCGTTCGCTCGGTCTGTAGTTCGTTGACCGCACGGTGCGCTGTCTTGGTGTCGGGTTCCGGCACCATTCTCGACGCCATCGTGCGGGCGGGAGTCCCCGTGGACCTGGTCGTCGCCGACCGGCCGTGCCGCGGTCTCGAGATCGGTGACGAGGCGGGCATCGCATCAGTTCTCGTCGACCGCACTGACTACGGTGGCTTCTCAAAGAGCTTCGACCGCGAGGCGTACAGCGTGGCCCTCGCGGACGTCCTCCAGCAGCACGGTATCGACCTCGTGGCGATGGCGGGCTTTGGCACGATTCTGACCAGCGATCTTCACGACCGTTTTCCTGGTCGAGTCCTCAACACCCACCCCAGTCTGCTGCCCGCCTTCAAGGGATGGCACGCGGTGGCCGATGCTCTGGCAAGCGGGGTCACCGAGACCGGCTGCACCGTGCATGTCGCGACCGAAGCCCTCGATGACGGACCGATTCTGGCCCAGGTGTCGGTCCCGATTCTTGACACCGACGACGAAACCACCTTGCACGAACGCATCAAGTTGGTCGAGCGTGCGCTGTACCCCGAGGTCCTTACTAGGGTTATGGCGAATCTTTCTGACGGCCACGAGCCGGCCAGCATCTCTTTGTCGTCGTAGGAGGACTACATGCGAGCACTACTGAGTGTCTATGACAAGCGCGGACTTCTCGAACTAGCCACGGGCCTCGTGGCCTGCAACGTCACGTTGGTGGCGTCGGGTGGCACCGCCAAGGCCCTCGCCGACGCCGGTATCGCCCACGATGACGTCAGCGACGTCACGGGTTTCCCCGAAATGCTCGACGGCCGAGTGAAGACGCTGCACCCGGCCATTCACGGTGGCATCTTGGCCGACCGCTCGAAGCCGGCCCACCTCGAGGCCATAGCGGCGCAAGGGATTGCCCCCATTGACCTCGTGGTCTGCAACCTCTACCCCTTTGACTCGAATCCCTCGATTGAGCTGATCGACGTTGGCGGTCCGACCATGGTGCGCGCCGCTGCCAAGAACCAGCACAGCGTCGGTATCGTGACCAGTCCCGATCAGTACGAGCTGGTGCTCGAGGAGCTCCGCACGTCGGGTGGACTCAGCGACGCCACCCGCCACGCGCTCGCCCGAGCGGCCTTCGCCCACACCGCCGCCTACGACGCGGCCATCGTGGCCTGGCTCGACGGCGGGGGTGCCATTGGTCCCGAGCCCTCGGCCATCGACGCCGTGGTTCCCGAGACCGCTCACCTCACTCTCGAGCGTGCGAGCGTCGTTCGCTACGGCGAAAACCCTCACCAGATTGGTGCCCGCTACCGCATCGCCGGCAACACCTCGTGGTGGGACTCGGTCGAGCAGCTCGCCGGATCACCGCTGTCGTACCTCAACCTCTTCGACGCCGACGCCGCCTGGCGACTGGTGCACGAACTCGCCTCTGACGTGCCGGGTCGATACGGTGTGGCCATCATCAAGCACGCCAACGCCTCTGGTGCGGCCCTCGGCGGGTCACTGCTCGACGCGTTCACCAAGGCCTTGGCGGCCGACCCCCAGAGTGCCTTCGGCGGCATCGTCGCTATTGGCGGAGAACTCGACGAGGCGCTCGCGAGCGCCATCGCCGCTGGTCCCCAGGCTGACGTGATCATCGCCAGTTCTTTCACTGCCGAGGCCGTGGCCACACTGGTGGCTCGTCGTAAGGCCACCCGTCTGCTCGCCGCCCCGGCCCCCGAGGCGCTCGGCCTCTCGGTGCGCACCTTCGGAGGCATGGCGCTCGTGCAGAACGCCGACGAACTCCTCGTACCAGTGGCAGAGTGGCGTTGCGTCACCGAGAAGCAGCCGACGGCGCAGCAGCTCGAAGACCTCCAGGTGGCCTGGCGTGTCTGTGCTCGCACGACGTCGAACGCCATTGTCTTGGCGCGTGACGGTGTCGCCGTTGGTGTGGGAGCCGGTCAGCAGTCCCGCGTGGTCGCCGCCGGCATCGCGGCCCAGAAGGCGGGGGAGTTCGCCGTTGGTTCTGCTGCCGCGTCCGACGCCTTCTTTCCCTTCGCCGACGGCCTCGAATCACTCACCTCGGTCGGTGTCACCGCCGTGGTCCAGCCCGGCGGATCGGTGCGGGACCAGGAAGTTATCGACGCGGCCAACGCCGCCGGAATCGTCATGATGCTCACTGGTGAGCGTCACTTTCGCCACTAAGGAGCGCTATGGTAGAACTACTCGATGGCAACAAACTGGCCGGTCGTATCAAGATGGAACTGGCCGACCGAGCCCTCTGGCTCGCCTCGGCCGGCCGCCCCGCCGGCCTCGGCACCGTTTTGGTGGGTGATGATGGCCCCAGCGCCAAGTACGTCGCGATGAAGATCGCCGACTGTGAAGAAGTCGGCATCCGCTCATTTCACCATTCACTCCCGGCGACCGCTACTCAGGCTGACGTCGAGGCCGTTGTTGATGCGCTGAACAATGACCCGGCCGTGCACAGCATCCTGGTGCAGTTGCCGCTGCCGGCGGGACTGGATGAGGAGGCCGTGCTGCTTCGTATCAATCCGGCCAAGGACGTTGACGGACTACACCCGACGAACCTCGGGCGTCTCGTCATGGGCACGCCCGGTCCGCTGCCCTGTACTCCGGCGGGCATTGTCGAACTACTCGCCGCGCACCGCGTGCCGGTCGAGGGGAAACACGTCGTCGTTATCGGACGGGGTCTGACCATCGGTCGGCCACTCTCACTACTGCTCGCGATGCGTCGTCCCGGTTGCAACGCGGCCGTCACCGTGGTGCATACGGGCGTTGACGACATGGGTGCCATCGTGCGCGAAGCCGATGTCGTGATCTCGGCGGCCGGTGTTGCGGGGCTCGTCACCGCCGACATGATCAAGCCCGGGGCGGCCGTGGTTGGCGCCGGCACGAGTTGGGCCGGTGCTAAGTTGCTCTCAGATATTGCTGATGAGGTCACGGAAGTGGCCGGGTGGATTACTCCCCGTATTGGGGGTGTTGGTCCAATGACCCGAGCGATGCTGCTGCGAAACGCTGTACTAGCCGCTGAGAAAGTGAGTGTCTGATGACCGATACCTTTGGCCGAGAGTTTGATGTTCGCCCCTGGGGCACCTTCACCGTGCTCGACGACGTTTGCGACGACCACAAGGTCAAGCGCATTGTGGTGGCGCCCGGTAAGCGGCTGAGCTATCAGACGCACGAAAAGCGGGCTGAGCACTGGTTCATCGTGTCCGGGGTGGCCACCGTTACCCTCGACGGTGAGACCTTTGAGCGACTCCCCGGGGAGTCCGTCGACATCGCTATTGGTCAGGCCCACCGTTGCGAGAACCGTGGCACCGAGGACGTGGTCTTCATCGAGGTCCAAACGGGTACGTACTTCGGCGAAGACGACATCGTGCGGCTCGACGACGACTTTGGGCGAAATTAATCCCGGTGCTGATTCATGAATTGATGGCGGCGTCGACGACGCGGTCCTTCGAGTACTTCCCGCCAAAGTCCGACGACGAAGCCACCACCCTCGCTTCCACCATCGGTGATCTCGCCCCGCTCCACCCCTCGTTCGTGTCGGTCACGTACCGTGGTGGCCGAGAATCCCGCCAGCGCACCTACGACTTGGTGCGAACTATTCAGTCCCAGGGCACGACGGCCATGGCTCACCTCATTTGCGTGGGTCACTCGCGGGCCGAAATGCGCGAGATTTTGACGAGCTATCTCGACTCCGGGGTGCGCAACGTCATGGCGCTCGGCGGCGACATTCCCGACGATCCGGCCCTGGTGGACTCCGAGTTCGCCCACGCCAGTGAACTCGTGGCCCTTGCTCGCGAGGTGGGTGACTTCTCCATCGGCGTCGCCGCTCACCCGCTCGGCCACCCCCGTTCTCCCGATCTGGCGAGTGATCGCCACTACCTCGCCGAGAAACTCCGGATGGCCGATTTTGCGGTCACCCAGTTCTTCTTTTCGACCACGGACTGGTCGCGTCTGGTGGACGAACTGGGTGCCCTCGGGGTCACGAAACCAGTCCTACCAGGGATTATGCCGGTAACCACTCTCACTGGGGTTCAGCGCATGGCCCAGATGGGTGCGGCCGTACCTCCCGCCCTCGTTGCCCGCCTCCAAGCTGCGGATCAGCGCGGGGGAGCGACCGCGGTGCGTGCCGAGGGCATTGCGGCGGCCACGGAGATGTGTCGGGAACTCCTCGCGCTGGGCGCGCCGGGCCTGCACTTCTACACCCTCAACCGGTCGACGGCCACTCGAGAGATGCACGCCGCGCTCTTCGGTGATGGCGGGTATCGCTCCTAAAAGCGTTTCACCCCCGAGGGGGGGTCGGCTACCTCCGTAGAATGGGGCTATGGCTGACAAAATCACAATGAGCGCCGATGGCGTACTCCACGTTTCCGACAACCCCATCATTCCCTTCATCGAAGGTGACGGCACGGGTGTCGACATCTGGCCCGCCGCCAAGCTGGTCCTTGACGCCGCCGCCAAGAAGTACGGCAAGACCATCGAGTGGAAGGAAGTGCTCGCGGGCGAGAAGGCCTTCAACGAGACCGGTAACTGGCTCCCCGACGAGACCATCACCGACTTCCGCGAGTACCTCATTGGTATCAAGGGCCCACTGACCACTCCCATCGGCGGTGGCTTCCGTTCATTGAACGTGGCCCTTCGTCAGATCCTCGACCTCTACGTCTGCCTGCGCCCCGTCCGCTGGTTCCAGGGCGTGCCCTCGCCGGTCAAGCGCCCCGAAGACGTCGACATGGTTATTTTCCGTGAGAACACCGAAGACGTCTACTCCGGTATGGAAGTCGAGGCCGGCACTGAGGCCGCGGAGAAGCTGCGCTCGTTCCTGCACGACTCCTACGGCTGGGACATCCGTGAGATGAGCGGCATTGGCATCAAGCCCATCTCGAAGATGGGCTCCGAGCGCCTCATTCGCGCCTCCATTGAGTACGCGCTCAAGCACAACCGTCCATCAGTGACCCTGGTCCACAAGGGCAACATCATGAAGTACACCGAAGGGGCCTTCATGAAGTACGGCTACCAGCTGGTGAAGGACGAGTTCAGCGACGTGGCCGTTGGCTGGGACGACTGTGGTGGCAACCCCGAGGGCAAGCTCCTCGTCAAGGACGCCATTGCCGACATCACGCTTCAGCAGGTGCTCACCCGTCCGAAGGACTTCGACGTCATCGCCACGATGAACTTGAACGGTGACTACCTTTCCGACGCTCTGGCCGCCCAGGTTGGCGGTATTGGTATCGCCCCCGGCGCCAACATCAACTACGTCACCGGCCACGGTATCTTCGAGGCCACCCACGGCACGGCGCCCAAGTACGCCGGTCAGGACAAGGTGAACCCTGGTTCCGTTCTGCTGTCGGGTGTGTTGATGTTCGAGCACCTCGGTTGGATTGACGCCGCGAACGACATCGTTCGAGCCCTCGAAGCCACCATCGCCGACAAGATCGTCACCTACGACTTCGCCCGTCTCATGGACGGTGCCACCGAAGTCAAGTGCTCCGAATTCGCCTCCGCCATTGTTGACCGCCTCTAAGAACTAAAGGATTCCCATGACTACTCCCGTTCACGTCACCGTTACCGGCGCCGCCGGCCAGATTGGCTACCAGTTGTTGTTCCGCATCGCGTCGGGACAGCTTCTTGGTGCTAACACTCCCGTGGTCCTGCGCTTGCTCGAGATTGAGCCCGCCATGAAGGCCCTCGAGGGTGTGGCCATGGAGCTCGACGACTGCGCCTTCCCGCTGCTCGCCGGCATCGAGATGACTAGCGCCCTCAACCACGCCTTCACCAACACCAACTGGGCCCTGCTCGTTGGCTCGGTGCCCCGCAAGGCCGGCATGGAGCGCGGTGACCTGCTCACGATCAACGGTGGCATCTTCAAGCCCCAGGGTCGCGCCATTGCCGAGAACGCCGCGAGCGACGTTCGCGTGCTCGTCGTGGGTAACCCCTGCAACACGAACTGCTTGATCGCCCGTTCGAACGCCCCTGAGGTGCCCGCAGACCGCTGGTTTGCCATGACCCGCCTGGACCAGAACCGTGCCGAAACACAGCTGGCCAAGAAGGCCGGTGCACCCGTCGCAGACGTGAAGAACCTCGTCATCTGGGGTAACCACTCGGCTACGCAGTACCCCGACTTCACCAACGCCACTATCGGTGGTCGTGCCGCTACCGACGTCATCACTGACACCGAGTGGCTCCAGGACGACTTCATCACCACGGTGCAGAAGCGTGGCGCGGCAATTATTGAGGCCCGCGGTCTCTCGTCGGCCGCCTCGGCTGCGAACGCCGCCATCGACACCGTGGTGTCGCTGACCACGCCGACGGCCGCTGATGACTGCGTCTCGGTCGCGGTGACCAGCAACGGCGAGTACGGCGTGCCCGAAGGCCTGACCTTTGGTCTGCCGATTCAGGCCGACGGCCAGGGAAACTGGTCCGTCAAGGAAGGCTTCGCGATCGACGAATTCAGTGCTGGTCGCATCAAGACGACGACCGACGAACTGCTCTCCGAGCGTGACGAAGTGCAGGCCCTGGGTCTGCTCTAAGTCCACTGCGCCGTCGTTACGACGGTGGAAATTCTCTACATTCCCTGACCGGTGCCACCGCACCGGTCAGGGAATGTTGTTTTAAATGGTTCTTTGGCCTGTCGAGTGACGCCCGAATAAAGGGAAATTCTTATTGCATTCATTGTGCGCAAATACTAGTTTTGATTACAGCGTTTTCAAAGTAAGTCACCACCGAATGTTTCTTGTCGTTTGCGTCAGGGATCTTCGCTGAAAAGGAACCTCCAATGTCATCACTGTTCTCCCGCCACTCACCGACTGGTGCCTCGACGCGTTATCGCGCACTGCCACCTGCTCTGCTGGCGCTGACGCTCATGGCCTCATGCCTCTCCGTCGAGGCCCTCAGTGTTGGTGCCGCGGGGGCGACGACTACCTCCTTCTCGCCTACGGGCGCAGTGCAAAGCTTTACCGTGCCCGCTGGAGTGAGCACGATCCAGGTCGTGGCCGTCGGTGGTTCCGGTGGTCCGTCGTCTGGAGGGAACGGCGGTGGTTCGGGAGGAAGCGGTGCCCAGGTAACGACGACCATCTCGGTTAATGCTGGCGATGTGCTGCAGGTCTACGTTGCGTCGAACGCCAGTGGTACTTCCGGTGGGTGGGGTGCTGCCTCGGGTGGCAGCGTGACGCCCGGTACGTCGGGCACCGGCGGCGGTGGTGGTGGCGCGACTGAAATTGTCGACTCCACCTCAGGGGTTGTCGAGCTAGTGGCCGGTGGCGGTGGCGGAGCCGGGGCATTTTCAGGCCACAGCGGTGGTAACGGTGGAACGCCAGCCGGCGGTCTTGGAGTTGCAAATACCCAGGCCTCGCCGGGTAACGCTGGTATTGGTGGCTCAAACGGTGCCGGCGGTGCCGGCGGTGGTACGTACGGCAACTCGACGAACTGCGGCAGCAGTTCGGGGGGCTCCGGCCAATCGGTTGGCAGCCCAGGCGCTGGCGCTGGTGGCAGCAACACAACTGGTTTCGGTGGTACCGGCGGCGGTGGAGCCGGCTACGGCGGTGGTGGTGCTGGGTGTAACACCGGAGCTGCCGGCGGTGGCGGTAGTTACAGTGCCGGCTCATCAACCTCCTATGCAACGTCAACGTCGCCCGGTGTCACATTCACCTACGTTTCGTCGGCCAGTGCGCCCGGCGCTCCGACCAACGTCACGGCTACGGTGACGTCGAGCAGTACGGCAACGGTCACCTGGAGTGCGCCATCGTCAGATGGTGGATCGGCCATCACGAATTATGTCGTTCAGTATTCGTCGAACAGCGGTTCTAGTTGGACCACGTCGAGTTGTAGCGGCACGACCACGTCGTGTTCGGTGACGGGACTTACGAGTTCCACGAACTACGTCTTTCACGTGGCGGCAACCAACGGTATCGGCACTGGTTCGTACTCGACGTCGTCAGCCTCAGTGACGACCACTTCCCTCATCTCTATCAATAACATTCCAACTTCGTCTACTCCGGGCTTTAGCTTCACCCCAACATTCACCACTGCGAGTTCCGGTACGCCGTCGGTCACCTCGAGCACCACCTCCGTATGTACGGTCGCAGGATCCTTGGTGAACGTGAGCAGTGTCGGCACGTGCACCTTGACGGCCTCAATTACGGCGAGCGGTTCGTACCCCGCGGGATCGGGCACCGCTCAAAGCTTCACCGTTTCGAGCGTGGGTTCGAAGACGACGAGCTCCGAGGAACTCGGTGTTGCCCTCGATGGCACCCACGTATGGGTCGATGACTTCGCGGCGAACACAGTGAGTGAATACGACGAACAAACGAACGCACTCGTGCGAACAATTTCCGTGGCGTCTGCCCCCCTCGGCATCTGTGATGACGGCACTCACGTGTGGGTCACGAGCGTGATTGATGGAAATTCAAACAACGTGCACCTAGGAGTGGTAACGGAGATCAATACCAGTGACGGTTCGGTTGCCAAAACGATTACGGTGGGTAACTACCCAATGGCCTGCTCGGTCGACGGGGCCAATGTCTGGGTAGCCAACCGCACGGACAGCACAGTGACGCAAATCAATTCGTCGACTGGTTCGATAGTCCGTACCATCAGCGTGGGAGCTGGGCCGTGGGCAATTTACTCGGACGGTACCCATGTGTGGGTGCCTAGTCACGACACCAACACGGTCTGGGAACTTAACGCAACCGACGGCAGTTTCGTCCGTAGTATCGCAACTTCCTATACGCAGGTAGCGATCACCGGTGACGCGAACTATGTCTGGACCTCAGGCAGTGGCTACGTTATTCAGATTAATAAGTCGACCGGGACGGTGGTGAGGAACATCGCTGTTGGTGGTGCCTACCTCGGTATTGGTGACGACGGTGTCAACGTGTGGGCCGCCGGCTACACCGCAAACTCCGTCACCAAGATTGATGCGCAAACTGGCGCCGTTGTGACCACCATCGCTCTTCCAGGTTCAGGAGCAGCAGCTCAACCCTGGAATTTGGCATCCGATCGCTCGCACGTGTACGTCACCATGCCGTACCTGCCGGGTATTGACTACCTCACAATTGGTTCGCCAACGCCCCCCAACGCGCCACTATCCATGTCGGTAACGCCGGCTTCGAGCACCTCAGCCACGGTCACGTGGAGCAATCCTTCGTACTCGGGTGGAAGCGCGGTAACTGGATTTATCATCCGTTATTCGACCGACAACACAAATTGGACGATCGCGACCGGTGGCACGTGTGCCTCGGTCTCGGCCTCGGCGACGAGCTGCACCGTCACGGGCCTTCCGGCTGGACAAAGTGATTACATCCAGGTTGCCGCCGTTAATGCACTCGGCACGGGTACCTTCACGCCCGCGACGTCGGTCAATCTGCTGGTGTCACCTTCGACACCGGCCGTTAGTAATCTCCCCTCCACCGCGGTCTACGGGGGCACCTACACGGCTGCCGTGAGCCAGGCAACTGGCGATGGTGCAAAGTCCGTAACCTCGAATTCGACATCAGTGTGCACGGTCTCCAATTCGCTTACCGTGACCTTCGTGGCTGCCGGCACCTGTTCGCTGACCGCACAGACCGCGGCCTCGTCGACGTACAGCGCCGCATCGGGTTCGGCCCAGACCTTCACGGTCGCACCCGCCGTGCTTACTGCCACGGCACCCTCATCGAGCGTGGCCTACGGCACCACCACGGTTGGCTCACCCACCTACAGCGGTTTCGTGAATGGCGACACCGCCTCGGTGGTGACCTCAGCACCGACCTGTGTGTCGGGTACGACGTCGTCGACGCCTGCGGGATCGTCCGGCACCTCGACGTGTTCCGGCGGTACGGCGACCAACTACACCTTCGCCTACGTGAGCGGCGTCACTACCGTCTCGCAGGCCACGCTGACCATCACGGCGCCGACGCAGTCGATAGCCTACGGCAGCACCGCCAGCACGACCCCCACTTACAGCGGCTTCGTTGGTAGTGACAGCGCAAGTTCACTCACCTCGGCCCCCACCTGCACCTCGGGTACGACGAGCAGTTCCGCTCCCGGTACCTACACCTCCGTGTGTTGGGGTGCTTCGTCCAGTAGCTACCAAATTGCGTACGTGTCGGGTGTCACAACCGTGACCTCCCCGGTCCTCACCATCACCGCCTCGAGTCCAGCCATGACCTACGGTGCCACGCCGCCGGCCATCACCTACACCATCAGCGGTTTTGTCAACGGTGACGACGCGAGTGTGCTCACCACGCTGCCGACCTGCGCCACCACCGCGACGAATGCGTCCGCTCCCGGCTCGTACACCACGAGCTGCTCGGGCGCCCAGGTTGCCAATTACTCCATCACCTACGTCAGCGGATCGCTGACCGTGAACCAAGCGACGCCCGCCTCGCCAACCATCGCGACACCGGCCAGCGTGGTCTACGGTCACACCTTCACTCCCGTTATCACCAAGACGGGAACTGGCGTCGCGACGGTGACATCGAACTCGCCAAGTGTCTGCACCGTCAACGCCGGCACCGGTGTGGTCTCACTGCTGAAGGCCAACGCCAACTGCGTACTGGCGACCAGTGTTGCGGCGAGTACCAACTACGCCGCCGTCACGAATAACGGTCAGTCCTTCTGGGTCTCGCCGGCACCACTGACGGTGACCGCATCGAGCACCTCGATTGCCTACGGAGCCGCCGCGCCGACCATCACGCCTTCGTACAGTGGCTTCTTGCTGAGCGACACCTCGACGAGTGGCGCCATCACGGTCATGCCGTACTGCACGGCCTACGTCACGTCGACGTCGGCACCCGGTACCTACGTGTCAACGTGCGCCGGTGGTTCGGCCCCGAACTACCAGTTGACCTTCGTTAACGGCGTCATCACGGTGACCAAGGGCGCCGCCCCCTCGATCACGGTGAGTAACCTGCCCACTTCGGCAATTGCCGGTGGCACCTTCACTCCCGTTACGTCACCCAGTACTGGCGTCACTATTGCTTCGACGACGCCCAGTGTCTGCACCGTTACCAACGGCACCATCACCTACGTCGGTGTGGGCAGCTGTGTCTTGACGGTCTCGGTGGCGGCGACAGCGTCCACCAACGCCGGCTCGACGACTTTGACCGGCTTCACCGTCACGCAAGGTCAGTCCAGCACGCCAACGATCACCAACATCCCGGCTAACGCCAGCTACGGCAGTTCGTTCACCCCCACCGTTTCAGCCATCGGAGACGGCGCGAAGTCCGTTACGAGTTCGACGACGAGTGTCTGTGCCGTCAACGCCGGCACCGGTCTCGTGACGTACCTGGGCATTGGAACGTGCACCCTCGTGTCGCACATCGCCGCTACGGCTAACTTCCTTGGATCGAATGGCGTTGCTCAAAGCTTCACCGTTGCCAAGGCTGTCGTGACTGTTACGGCTTCGAACGGCACCATGGTCTACAACACGTCGTTACCGGCGATTACACCGAGCTACAGCGGTTTCGTCAATGGCGAGAACAGCCAAGTCCTCAATGCGTTCCCCGTCTGTGCCAGCACCGTCAAGGTGTACGCCAATGTCGGCACGTACCCGACGGCCTGTGCCAACGCGGTAGCGACGAACTACTCCTTCGTCTACGTTCCCGGCACGATTACCATCACCCCCGCGACGGCCACCGTGCCCCAGATCACCAACACGATGACCATGGATACGTATGACAACGTCTACACCCCCGCCATCGCCACCACCGGCGACGGCGTGGCCATGGTCTCCTCCTCGACACCTTCCGTCTGCCTCGTTGTTCCCACTACTGGTCAGGTTGTCTACGTCGGTGTGGGTACCTGTACCTTGACGCCCACGCTGGCGGCCGGCACCAACTACGCCGTCGCGGCCAATGGCACCCCCATGTCGTACGTCGTTGCCTACGCCAACACGTCAGCGACCGTGACCTACGGGACCTGGGACTGGTGGGGTAACGGGTACAACTCCTCCATCACCCTGACCGACAACACGCTCCTCAACGTCGGTACGCCTGACGTGCCGTGGAGCTTTACGTTCGTGGTCCCCACCGGTTCGACCGTGTCGAACCTCTGGGGTGCGACCTACACCCAAGCACCCACCGCGGGTGGCACACTGGTGACCGTCACGGCGCTCGCTGACACCCCCTACCTGACCCCTGGTCAGTCGGTGACTATCGGCTTCACCACGACGGGTCCCGGTGCCATCAGTAGCTTCACGATGGGTGGCGTTACTTCCTTGACGTCACCAACGGCTCCGACCAACGTCGTCGCCACACAGTCGAGTGGCTCCGCCACCGTTACCTGGACGACCCCCACGACGTGGGGCTCGGGCTCAGCTGTCTCCTACGTGGTGAGTGTTGTCGGCGCATCGTGGAATACCTGCACACTGAAGGGCGCGGCGCTCTCGAGCAACACCTGCACCTTCACCAACCTGACGAACGGCACGGCATATAGCTTCGTCGTCCGCGCCATCAACTCGGCCGGTGTCTCGAGTTCACTCTCGACCGCCTCGGCCAGTGTCACTCCCGTTGGTGCACCCGATGCCCCAACGATCACCAACGTGGTTGTTTCGGGTGCTACCGCCGTGGTGCTGCTCAGCGCCCCGTACAACTCCGGAGGCGCCGCGCTGACCATCTTCACGGTCACTGCTCACACCACCGGTACGACCCCGGCACCGTGTGTCACCTCGACGTTGCGCTGCACCTTCACCGGCTTGACCAACGGAGCCTCGTACACCTTCACCGTGACCGCGACAAACGCCGCCGCACTTACGAGCGCCGCTTCGGCCGCCTCGAGTGCGGTCGTTATCAACCTCACGCCCAGTGCCCCGGACAGTGTCTGGACGTTTATCAGTGGGGGAGCGGTCCACGTCGCGTGGTCCGTACCGTCGTTCACTGGTGGCTCGGC
>DAIPLC010000123.1:0-4567 GCA_036769405.1 Acidimicrobiales bacterium | reverse complement strand
TCAGCTTCACCGAAATCGTGCCCCGGGACTTCTCCTTCAACTCGCCCTACGGTGCTTGCAGCATCTGCACCGGTCTCGGTACTCGCTACGAAGTTGATCCCGAGTTGGTCGTTCCCGACGGTTCACTGTCACTAGCCGAAGGAGCGCTGGCCCCGTGGGGTGGCGCACGACTCAAGTACTTCGACCGTCTCATCGCCGGGGTAGCGAAATTGGGTGAGTTCGATCTCGACACGCCGTGGGATGAACTTCGTCCCAAGGACCGCAAACTCGTCCTTTACGGTGAGGGCAAGAAGACGGTGCCGGTCAAATTCAAGAACCGGTACGGCAAGACCCGCACCTACGACACCAGTTACACCGGCATTGTTGATTGGCTCGAGCGCAAGCGCACCGAGGCTGACGGTGACTGGTCCCGCGAGCAAGCGGAGCAGTTCATGCGCGAGGTGCCCTGCACCGCCTGTAACGGACAGCGCCTGAAGCCAGAAGTCTTAGCGGTGCGCATTCACGGCACCAATATTGCCGATGTCAACAACATGACCATCGATGAGGCCATTGCCTTTTTCGAGAAGTTGGAGCTCAGTGAGCGCGAGGTCACCATCGGACGCCAGGTCATCAAGGAGATCGTTTCTCGCCTGACCTTCCTCTTTGACGTGGGGTTGGACTACCTGACCCTTTCGCGAGCGTCAGCGACCCTCAGCGGTGGCGAAGCACAGCGTATCCGCCTGGCATCCCAGATTGGTAGCTACCTCGTCGGGGTTCTCTACGTTCTCGACGAACCCTCAATCGGCCTCCACCAACGTGACAACCGACGCTTGATCACCACCCTCGAGCGGCTTAGCGACCTGGGCAACTCCGTCATCGTGGTCGAACACGACGAAGAGACGATTCGCCTCGCCGACTTCATCGTCGACATCGGCCCCGGTGCCGGTGAATTCGGCGGCGAGGTCGTCCACGCCGGTACGCACAAGGCAATTCTCAAGAACGAGAAGTCACTGACTGGCCAGTACCTTTCGGGCAAGCGCGAAATTAGTGTGCCCCAGACCCGCCGCCCCGGCAACGGGACATCTCTCGTGGTCAAGGGTGCTCGGGCCAACAATCTCCGCAACGTCACGGTCTCGGTGCCACTTGGCGTCTTCGTGGCGGTCACCGGCGTTTCTGGTTCCGGAAAGTCGACACTGATTAACGGCATCTTGCTCAGTTCTCTCGAACGACAAATCAACCGGGCCAAGACAACGGTCGCGGAACATGACACCATCACCGGCGTCAAGTACATCGACAAAGTGGTGGCCGTCGACCAGCAGCCAATCGGACGCACTCCTCGTTCAAACGCGGCTACCTACACCGGTGTCTTCGACAAGATTCGCAAGCTCTTCTCCGAAGTGGCGGAATCGAAGGTGCGCGGCTACCAGCAGGGTCGTTTTTCGTTCAACGTAAAGGGTGGGCGCTGTGAGGCCTGCGCCGGAGACGGCACCATCAAAATCGAGATGTTCTTCCTGCCCGACGTGTACGTCAATTGCGAAACGTGTGATGGCGCTCGGTATAACCGCGAAACCCTCGAAATCAAGTACCGCGGGAAGTCCATCGCGGACGTTCTCAATATGCCGATTGCCGAAGCTCTCGAATTCTTCGATCGTCAGCCCAGCATCTTGCGACACATTCAGAGCCTCGTCGACGTGGGCCTCGGCTACGTACGACTCGGCCAGCCGGCGCCAACGCTCTCGGGTGGCGAAGCACAACGTGTCAAGTTGGCGGCCGAATTGGCCCGGCGCCCGACCGGTCACACGCTGTACGTCCTTGACGAACCCACGACGGGACTGCATTTCGAGGACGTCAACCGTCTCCTCGAGGTACTGCACCGACTCGTGGATCAGGGCAACACCGTCCTGACCATCGAGCACAACCTCGACGTCGTAAAGACCGCAGACTGGGTCATTGACCTTGGACCTGATGGCGGTCGACGCGGTGGTCTCGTGGTGGGGGAGGGCACCCCAGAAGCAGTGGCCGCCCTCGACACAGCCACGGGTCATGTGCTGAAGGAAGTCCTGGCGCATCACGGACGGGCCTAGTGTTCGCCAAGCCGGCTGGCATTCCCCGACAGAGTGGTTGCTATCAGTTTCGTAACGCTGACGGCACGATTATCTACGTCGGCAAGGCGCTTTCGCTCAACCAACGCCTTTCGAGCTACTTCCAAAAGTTTGAGGCGCTGACGACCAAGACGCAGGCGCTTATGACTGAGGCGACCAGCGTCGACTGGATTGTCACCCCGAGCGAAAATGATGCCCTCATTTTGGAAAATGAGCTCATTAAGGAACACCAGCCTCGGTACAACATTCGCCTCAAGGACGACAAGACGTATCCCTATGTTGCGATTGACTCACGTCGCGAGTTCCCCGTTCCCTACATCACGCGAGGAAAGCATCAAAAGGGTGTGCGCTACTTTGGCCCCTTCGTTGACGTGAAAGCGTTACGCGCCACGGTCGAAGAGTTGCTGCAGACCTACCCCCTTCGTTCGTGCACCAGCAATAAGTACGATCACCACCAGCGAGTGGGGCGCCCCTGTCTCTTGTACGACATCGGTCGTTGTTGCGGACCCTGTATCGGCGCGGTGGACAAGGCGGGATACCAAGAACTGGTGAATTCGTGGGCTCGATTTTTCGAAGGTGACGTGCGGCAATTGCGCACCGCGCTGCAATCGAAGATGGACGAGGCGGCCGCGAACATGAAGTACGAGGCGGCGGCGAAGTTTCGCGACGCCCTGGCTTCACTCTTGCGTGCCGATCACGACCAGAGCATCGTCATTGATGACCACTCCAATTTGGACGTTGTGGCGGTGGCCGTCTCCGGTGGGCGAGCCGCGCTGGTTCGTTTTCGGGTCCGGCACGGACGGATTATTAGTCGGAGTGTCCACTTGGTGGACCGGTCCCTTGACGAAACTAGCGCCGAACTCTTCGAAGCCGTGGTGACGGATGTCTACAAGGACGCCAGTGATGTGCCACCCGTGATTGTCTGTGACGAAGAGACCGCCACCTCACAATGGATTCCCCAGTTCCTCACCTCGTTGCGGGGAAGGCGAGTTCAATTGAGCCCACCCCAGCGCGGAAAGCGGGTCCGTGTCCTCTCGCTCGCGCAGCGGGACGCCGAATCGGTCATTCGTCGTGACTCTCTCCGTCGCGAAGCGGACCACAATGTGCGTTCTCGAGCACTGCAAGAGCTCGCCACGGCACTTGGTCTCGCGCAACCGCCCTATCGCATCGAATGCTTCGATATGAGCCACCTCCAAGGCACTAATTACGTCGGTTCGATGGTGGTGTTTGAGGATGGGCTATCGAAGAAGTCGGACTACCGACATTTCAACGTCAAGGAAATTCTCGGCAATGACGATGTGGGGGCCATGGAGGAGGTTGTCCGTCGCCGGCTGGGGTACTGGCTCGATGAACAATCACAGTCCAAATTCCGTCGAGCAAATCTCATCATCATCGACGGCGGTCTTCCGCAGCTCCACGCCGCCGAGAAGGCAGCGGCCACGCTGGGGCTTCGTGATCAAATCGAGTTCGTGGCACTCGCAAAGCGTGAAGAGCTGCTCTATCGTCCCGGCACGTCAGTGCCGGTTGCTCTGGAGCGTGGATCGGAGTCTCTCTACCTCGTGCAGCGCATTCGCGACGAAGCGCACCGGTTTGCGGTGTCGTTCCACCGAACCAAGCGAGCCAAGTCCATGATTGCCACGGTTCTTGACGGCGTCGAAGGACTCGGTCCGAAGCGGCGAGACCGACTCATGCTCGTGATGGGGTCACTCGACAACGTACGCGCCGCCACGCTCGACGAACTCCAAGCACTACCGTGGTTGCCAGCGGAGGTTGCCCAAAACCTCTACGATCATGTGCGGGCCCCTTCGGCCCCCGCACTACGAAGGGAGCGAGACAGTGACTGACGTCCTCGTGGTAACCGGCATGTCCGGAGCCGGACGCTCGACTGTGTCCTCGGCCCTTGACGACCTCGGCTGGTTCGTTATCGACAACCTCCCTCTGGAGTTGATTGTTCGCGTCGGTGAGTTAGCAACGGCTAGCGCGAATGAACACGCAGGGGTGGCGTTCATTATTGGCCGAAGCGGCCGTGAAGAACCCAACGCCCTGCTCGCCGCGGTTGCCGAACTGCGCCTCATTCACCAGAGTGTCCGCATCCTGTTCCTCGACGCCCCCGACGACATTTTGATTAGTCGGTACGAGGGGACGCGTCGACGCCACCCACATCCCGGTGAAACACTGGCGGAGTCCATTGCGGCCGAGCGAGTAAATCTCCAGATCGTACGGACGGCGGCCGACGTGGTCATCGACACGGGTTCGAGCAACGTCAACCAACTCCGTTCGCGCATTGTTGAAATGTTCTCCGCCGTGGTGGGTGAGGGGCCGATGCGCGTGTCCATCATTTCCTTCGGCTTTTCCAACGGACTGCCTCGTGACGTCGATTTGGTCTTTGACTGCCGATTTCTCCCCAATCCTCACTGGGTGGAGGAATTGCGGCCAAAAACGGGCCTGGACGACGCCGTGTCGGCCTACGTACTCGCGCAGGAATC
>DAIPLC010000122.1:0-4589 GCA_036769405.1 Acidimicrobiales bacterium | reverse complement strand
GATCGCATCAAGGACGTCATCAAATCGGGCGGCGAGTGGATCTCCTCGGTGGACCTTGAGAATCAATTGATGGCCCACCCGAGCGTCTTTGAAGCGGCCGTCGTCGGGGTTCCCGATGATCGCTGGGGAGAGCGTCCCCTCGCTTGCGTCGTGCTGCGAGAGGATGCGACCGTTTCGGCCGATGAACTTCGCGAATTCCTCGCGCCCAGCTTCCCGAAATGGTGGCTACCCGAACGTTGGACGTTCGTGGCGGCCGTCCCGAAAACGAGTGTTGGCAAGTTTGACAAGAAGGTCCTTCGGGCGTCCTTCGCGAGCGGTGATCTCACCGTCGAAACACTCTCGTGAGTGACTGGCAGGACATCGCCGATGACATTGCGGCGATCGAGCAACGAGTGAGCGATGCTCTGTTCGAGCAGGTGCGCGCCCAGCTACGCGACGATGACGCTGAGGTGGCCCATCAGCGAGAGAAGCAGCTGGCGAAAGTTCGCCGGTCGCTACAAAAGGCCGAGCAACTCCTGCGAGGGTCGCAGGACTAGGAGACCCAGCGGTTGGCTTCGTCAATCATGCGACGAAGTTGTCCGTAGGAGCGACCCTCGAAATGAAAGCGCAGCGTCGAATCGCTCATCTCAAATCGAGCCTCCGGGTTGAAGGCGCGTAGAGACGCCAGTTGCGACTCATTCGGCGCCGTGCGCAGTACGAGGCGGGCCTCGTCGCCCACCCGTTCGTAGGACACGTAATTGGCGAAAAACTGTCGGACCGCAGCAGTCACTTCCGCAACACTGTTGCACCGCTGGTAGGCCACGGCGTCGCCCGGACTCAAGTAGCCCTCACCGATGACGTCGTCACTCATAAAGTCTTCCCAGCGACGCCAGAAGGTTCCTGTGGGCTCCTCAAGAAGCAGGACTGGGGCCGGCTCGGTTTTACCGGTGTAGAGCAGCGTCAGGACCTCGAAGAGTTCGTCCATCGTGCCCACACCGCCCGGCAGCGCCACGAAGGCACTCGTTTGTGACACCATCACGACCTTGCGGGTGAAAAAGTGCCGCATGCTGACGGATCGGTCGCTGTGCACGTGGGGATTCATGCCGTGCTCGAACGGTAATTCAATATTGACGCCAAGCGTGTGTGACTGTCCCGCCCCACGACTCGCGGCCTCCATAATTCCCGGACCCGCACCAGTGAGGATGCGCCACCCTTGTTCAACGAAATCCGCCGCCACCGCCTCGGCCAATTGGCTCAGTGGGTGGTCTTGTGGTGTGCGAGCCGAACCAAATATCGCCACTATCGGTCGGTCGCTGTGCCGACCGATGAGGTCCAACCCCTTTTCGAGGTCGTGCATGGCGGAGGTGAGGAACTGGCTAGCCATGGGCGAGCGTTCGGTACAGGGTCGATCGTTGCACCAGAGGACGTCCCAGCGGCGCCACGAGGTCCTCGAGTGTGGCGACATCCATGGCCTGTCCGTGCACCGCACCAGCGGCCCGAGAAATGTTCTCATCCATCAAGGTGCCCCCAACGTCATTGGCCCCCGCCTGCAGAATGCGACGCGATCCCTCGATACCCATCTTGACCCAGCTCACCTGGATGTTGTCGATAGCGGTGGCGTAGTGGAGACGAGCCACCGCGTGCATGAGGAGGCACTCACGGAACGTGGGCCCCTTGCGACTCTTTCCTTGGAGAAACATGGGCGTCGCCATGTGGACGAAGGGGAGGGGGACAAACTCCGTGAATCCTTTGGTGCGTAGCTGGAGTTCGCGGGTACGTACGAGGTGGCGCGCCCAGTGCACGGGTGACTCGATAGCGCCGAACATGATGGTGATATTGGACTGCAATCCGACACCGTGGGCAGCCTCGTGCACGGCCAGCCATTCGTCGGTCTTCAACTTGTCGGGGCACAGCAGCGCTCGAACATCATCATCGAGAATTTCGGCCGCCGTACCAGGGAGCGTCTTCAGGCCGGCGTTCTTCAACCGAGTGAGATACGTCGACAAGTCCTGATTACTGCGTCGAGCGCCCTCAAAGACCTCGAGGGCGCTAAAGGCGTGAATATGGATATCGGGCGAACCCGCTTTGACGGCGGCAACGACGTCGATGTAGTACTCGCCATCGAATTTCGGATGGATACCACCTTGGAGGCACACTTCCGTGGCGCCACGCTCGGCCGCTTCCCGAACTCGAGTCGAAATGTCGTCGAGCGTCAGAAGGTAGGGCTCACCACGAAGGTTGAGCGAGAGCGGGCCCTTGGAGAAGGCGCAAAAGCGGCACTTGAAGGTACAGACATTGGTGTAGTTGATGTTGCGATTGACCACGTAGGTCACGTCCGCACCAACGCGCTCCGACCGAATACTGTCCGCCAGCTCGAGAATTGCCCGCAGATCGCCGTCACGGGCGGAAAACAAGGTAACGAGTTCGGACTCAGTAAAGGCCTGACCCGGCACGTAGTCATCCAGTAACGCGGTTATGGGACTCGTGCGAACGCTCTTCGTCGGCAGCGGCGGGGGTGTGGCATCGGCGCCGGAGAACCATTCGTCGTCTCGCGACAAACTGGCCGCGTCGCTGAGCACGAGGACGGCGGGGCGGACGCTGGCATCGAGGAACTCGGTGCGCATACCGACAAATTCGGGGTAGACCGTGAGTCGAGGTGCGAGGTGAAGTCCTTCGTCGGCAATGGCCTCCGAGAGCGTGGCAATGGCGGGCCACGCTCGCTCAGGATTCACGTGATCCTTGGTGACGGGCGAAATACCGCCAAAGTCATCAATACCGAAGGCCAGCAGTTTCGCGGGTTCGTCACTGAGATTGGGTGGTGCCTGGAGGTGAATCGACGGTGGCAGGAGTAGTCGGGCCGCAGCAATTGTCCAGTGGAATTCGTCATCGGGAGCGGCCGGGGCATTCGCCATCGCGGTACCAGGCTTCGGGAGGAAGTTTTGGATGATGACTTCTTGGACGTGCCCGAATGTTTCGTGAGCGGCAGCGATGGCGGCCAAAGTGTCCAGTCGATCCTCTCGGGATTCACCGATACCAACCAGTAGTCCGGTGGTGAAGGGAATCTGGAGCTCGCCCGCCACTCGAAGGGTAGCGAGCCGTCGGGCCGGGTCCTTGTCGGGAGCCAATCGGTGAGCGTCCACCATGCTCAGCGTCTCGAGCATCATGCCCTGCGACGCACTTACTTGGCGTAATTGGACCAATTCGTGCTCGTAGAGCGCTCCGGCATTGATGTGGGGGAGTAGTCCCGTGGCCTCGAGCACCATTTGAGCGGCGGTGGCCACGTAGTCCACCGTGCTGCGATAGCCGCGAGCGGCGAGCCACTGTGCAGCGACGTCGTAACGAAGTTCCGGTCGCTCACCCAATGTGAAGAGGGCCTCGGTAACGCCCACGGCGCGCCCGGCCTCAGCCACGGCCATAACTTCCTCGAGGGCCATGTAGGGCGAGGTCAGGCGAGCGGGAGCTTGTGCGAACGTGCAGTACCCACAGCGATCCCGGCACAGTTTCGTCAGCGGAATGAAGACCTTCGGCGAATACGTAATCGTGTGGCCAAAGGCCTCACGCGCGACGGCGTAGGCCTCGTCAGCCAGCGTCCGCGCCGAACTCGCGAGGAGGTGTTGCCGCAGCGAGGTCTGGGGGGAGGTCACGGGTTATAAAGTCAGTCCGAGCAGCGCACCAGCGTCGTCGATGGCGTCAACAATTACTTGGTACACCCGCTTTCCCGACTGCTGCATAGCTCGATAATCACCGGTGGCCTGGGCCATGTGGAGATCGTGGAAGCTGTAGCCACGGCCGGCAATGCGCTGGGGTGCGGTCGCGGGACGCTGAATAACCTGCACACCGACTACCCCGGCCGGACCACCCTTGTGCAACTGACCCGTTGAGTGGAGGTATCGCGGACCGAGGTTGGCCGTCGTTGGACCGTACTGAGCTTCAATTTCCCGACGCAACGAAGCCAACTGAGCGCCACTGGAAAATGGCGCGTAGGCCTGGATGGTGATGTACTGGGCCGACTGGAGGTCATTGACCAGATCGATCATCGCGAAGGGTGCGGCCTCCCACGTCACTTCACCCTCCAGCAGAGCAAAGACTTCCTTCTTCGCCGTCTCCACGTTGGGCTGGTTGAAGGGATCGACACCTAAGTGGTGCGCCAACAATGCCGCGAGGAGGTGGTAGTACTGCATCTCGCCCGGGGAGTAGAGCGCGGCGGCCCCATCGAAGACGGGGATGAAGCCCCGGCCTTCCTTGCCCGTCGTCTCGGCTACCAACTGCTCGAGCCACAGGGCGCCACCGCTGGCAATAGGGTCGGCACCCAATGAGAAGAAAGCGGCCCCGTCGACGATGGTCGTCGCCATGGCTTCCGCGTCGTTGGCGACACGAACCAGCAACTCTTCCGTGAGGTAGCAAGTTGCCAGCTCATCGCGAAGCTCCGCCACACTCCAACCGGCGTAGAGGGCGGGAATAAGTCCGAACGGCGACAGCGACGAGAAACGACCACCGGTGTCAGGGTCACCCAGCACCACCAGCGCACCCAGCGATGCGCCCAGCTCGGCGAGCGCGGTACCGGGGTCGGTGATGATGACCAAGTCCTCGGGGGAGAGTCCGTTGGCGAG
>DAIPLC010000006.1:11185-19740 GCA_036769405.1 Acidimicrobiales bacterium | reverse complement strand
CGCTCGCCATCGTCGCCACGGCCCTCCTCTTTTACGGCGTCGGGGCGCTCCGTTCCTTCACCGTCGAAACGGGGGAGTGGCTCCCCGCATGGTTGGATAGAACGGGTCGGTACTCCTTTGGTTCATGGCGCAACGCGGTCTCGGCGACCCAGCTGCTCGCGCTCTATGGTGGCCTGCTGTGGTCGGGTGTGCTGCTCCACCACAACGGCACGACGGGTGCCCTGATCACCGTCTTCTTCATCGTTCTAACCACGGCGCCGCAACTGCGACTACCCCGCGCCGAGTGGACCCTGCTCGATGCAGTGGTCCTGCCCATGAGTCTGAGTGCGTGTGCTCCGGTGCTGGCGGTGTTGCTGCACCAGCACAACCTGCAGTACTTCAACCTGGTGCCGGCGTCGACCTTGCTCGCCCTCTCGGTGACGCTGATTGATCGTGAGCTCGGCGACGCACGGGCCCGCGTGCTTGACGCCGCCCGCCTTCTGACGGTGCTGGCGTTGGCCATTCTCTTCGGCACGACGCTCTCGCAGGCCTTTGGTTCCACCACGCCCCACAAGAGTGTCTACTTGCTGTGGCTCATGGTGGAGTCCGTCATCGTCCTGCTCGTTGGTGTCCGGACCCGCACGCGCGTGAGCACGCTGGTGGGATCGGCCGCGGTGATTAGCAGTGTGCTCTTGACCCTGGCCCGATCTGGCGGTCAAGTCGGTGGGTATCTCACCGCCGTCGCACTGGCCATCCTGCTGCTCTTCGTGGCACTGTCCCAGATTGCCAAGCGCGGTGAGGGAACGATTGGTGAGCGAACCCGCGAAGTGTGGTCGCAGTGGCGCTAGGCCGCGGCGACTGACTGACGACGACTGAGTCGCTGGTCGATGGCGATGAAGAGCGCAATGATGACGAGCGCCTCCACGATGATGGTCGCCATTGAGGTCAACACGGGGGCGTAGCCGAGGTGGGCGACGTTAAAGAAGGCGTAGGGGTAGCGGTGAGTAATAGCCCCACGGATCAGGGTAAAGGCTAAGAAGACCAGCGGTACCAGGTACATCTTCCACGCGGTACGCCACGTGAGCCACCCGCGGGGGCCGCACAGCGCCCACACGACCAAGGCCAGTGGGGGATTGAGGTAGTGAATGATGACGTTCGTGGTGTTGTCGAACCAGCCCACGACGTTCGCGGTGGGGGCAATGAGGGCGGCGTAGAGGATGCCGGTCATGGTGATCATCAGCAGCGCCGTGTTGCGGCCGGCGCGAAAGAGTGGCGTGTCGCGGGTGGGATTGAGGGCGAGCAATGTCCACGTGAGGGCAATGGCGATATTTGACCAGTGGGTGAAGTAACTCAGGTCGTCACCGACTTGCTGGAGCCCACCCTCGAGACCGGCCCGGTAGGGGCCGTAGAGGCCCGCTACCGCGGTGTGAGTGCCGGGGGCCACGTAGAGGTCGTGCACGACCCGTAGTCCGGTGCCAGCCCAGCCCAGAATGGCGGCGGTAATGAAGTAGGGACGGGGATTTCGAACCACACTCATACCCTAGACAGGCGGTGGGCTCCGAGCGGGGAATTACTTTGTTCGATGCGGGGTGATCTGCACCAAACTGGCGGTACCGAGGGACTCCGTTACGTAGATAGAGCTACCCACCACGAGGGCGGCCTTCGTTGTCGTTAGGTAGTGCTCGCTATAGAGCGTGGTGGGGGCGAGATGAATGGTGAGGAGGATCCCGACCGGCTTGCTCGTGAGGCGCATGGTCACCGTCGTGGCCGTTACGGCGACCACGGTGCCACCGTGGTGGAGTTCTTTAGGCGGTGAGAACTGGACCAGCGTGGCCACATTCGTAAAGGCGTTCACGTCGACACGGAGCATGTCACCCACGTGGAGTTGCGAGGCGCTCGAGGTCAGATAGTGCTCGCTAAAGCGGGTGGTGGTCGCCACTCCTACCGTCACCACCGACACGGGCTTGGTCGTCGCGACTCGAAGGGCGGTCGGGGAGAACGCGAGCAGTTGCCCGGACACGTGCGACAACTTTGGCGAGGAGACGCGAATACGTAAGGCCGCCTTCGTGGCGATGTCCTCAGTAACGGAGACTTGCGCGCCCGGGATGAAGGCCGAGAACGATGCCGGTGCACCTCGCGACGTGACGACGGTCGCTCCGGTCACCATCACGCTGGTCGTCGGGGCGGACCGGTCGGTACCCTCGACGAAGGTCAAAGTGTTTCCTCGGAGGGATACCACCGTGCCGGAAAGGCGCTGGGTTGTCTTTTCGCGACTAGTCGGCGTGGCCGAAGCGACACCACTGACGAGAAGGGATGACCCGACGAGAAGGACGACCATGGGGCTCAAACGACGAGACGTCATGGGCACGATTTTAGACGCGGCTGAGCCGCAGTGATCAGGAGGCTTCGACGAGGCGAGTGACGCGAACGTCCTCGGGCATCGGCATCGTCCGCACGGCGTGGTCGACAAACGCGAACCAGGCCTTCAGCGGAATCGGCGTCGATGAGACTTCACTCGTGGCCCGACCCGTCGCCAGTACCTCGAGGAACAGTGCGAGGTGACGGGTGTCACGGTTGGGGCTCTGCGACACGGGGCTGGCGTTCATCAGGTCCAAAATGCTGGCAACTTCGGTGAGGTGGGCGTCTTGAATTTTCTGGAACTGGGTTCGGAACGTTTTACGCGAGACGGCGCGAGCGTGAATGCGCAGACGAAGGGCACGACCTTGGTTGAGGGCGGTAGCGACGTTGTGGTCAAGTTCGAACTCGTAGAGCTTCTCGAGAATTGACTGGCCGGCGAGAACTGATGGCACCTTGTCACGAAGCAACGCGCACATCGCGTTGTTCTGCTTCTGGTAGATGTGCAAGTACGCGGCATCGAGCAGTCCTTCGCGCGACTTGAAGTGGCTGTAGATCACGCCAGGGCTCATACCAGCGGCGGAGGAAACTTTCTCAATACGAACACCAGAGTCTTCGTGGTTCAACAACGCCTGCTCAGTAATTTCCAACAACTGGAGCTTGCCAGCTTCGATTCGTTCTGCGAGGTACATAGTGGTGAAGGTTCCTTGAGGTGGTGACGAGATCAGAGGTGTTCTCGTTGGGGACTCCGCAAACTTTAGGAGAGATACGAATAAAAAGCAAAGGAAAATTAGTTTTCTAACTGAAAAAAAAATTACTCACGGACTGAAAGGTTTGTAGAAAGAAAAAAAAACTGCCTTGAGGTTTTGACGTGGGTCGTCAAGTATGGGGCTTCCTCTAATCAACAACTTCACAACGGAAGGCAGTTATGAGAGTTTCAATTATTGACAAGAGCGGCATCACGCTCTACGCGGTCTGGGGATCCAGCGCCGCGCCTGGTGAGGCAGAAGGCGTCCGTGTTGTCACGGAATCTACGTCTGATGTGGTCGCCGTTGATGCCGCCGCCCCGGTGAGTACCGTGGTCTTGCCAACCGCCGAGAGCCACGGCCTCGTGAAGGAAGGGCACGTCTTGCTCGGTTGGGCGACCACGCCTGGCGCCACTGAGCCCGAAGTTGGCATGTTGCCTGGTGCTACCTACGAGATCCCCGCAACGGGTCTCGACATCTACGCCGTGTGGGGACTGGCGCCCGTCGCCGCCCCCGCCGATCACATTTTCTTGCTCCCCGAATCTGTCAGCACCCCCGTGTTGCCACTGGTCGGTGCCCCCGAGGGTGTCACCGAACAGGAAGAGGAAGAGGAAGAAGAGGAGGACGACGCAACGATCGTTCTTCCGAACGCTGAGAGCCAGGGCTTCGCGATGGAGGGTCACACCTTCCTCGGTTGGTCGACCTCGCCCGACGCAACTCAGCCGGACCCGGGCATGTTGCCTGGTGCCAAGTTCACCATCCCTGAGGGCAGCCTCAACGTCTACGCCGTCTGGGCCCCAACGCCCAAGGTGAAGGGTGAAGTGAACTTCAACCAGCTCGACCCGCAGTCCGTTGAAACCTCCAAGGCGGCCGAACCTTCGACCGCCGCGGTCCCCCAAACCGACGACTCGACCACGCCGAAGGAAGGTCACACTTTCCTTGGATGGTCGACGTCACCAAATGCCTCGAAGCCTGACACTGGCCTTGGTGCCAGTGAAGACTTCACAATCCGAGTGGAGAGAAACCAATGAAGTTGTCTGTACTGAATGAAGTGGGACAGACCCTCTATCCGGTGTATGGACCGGATGGCGAAGTCACCACCATGACGACTGAACCCGTCATGACCGAAGCCATCGCAGTCGATGAGCAGCCCACGGCTGCGACCTCGCTGACTATCGAAGACGCCGCCCCCGTAGGCTTGGCTCAGCACACCATGACGTTGCCCAGCGCTCGCGCGCAGGGCCTCGCCAAGGAGGGCCACGTCTTCATGGGTTGGACGACCACCCGCGGATCGATGTTGGTGGAGCCGGGCATGCAGCCTGGTGACACGTTCGTCATCCCTAAGGAGGGCGTCAACCTCTACCCGATCTGGCAGCCCGAGTCCAAGGCCACGGCCAAGGCCCCGACGCCCGTCGTCGGTGGTGGCACCCCCACCCCACCCGCCGCTCCTGGCGACGGTGACGGTGGCATCCCGCCAATCTCGTCACCGTACGGTGAGAACCGTCGCCTCATTGTCGTCATCCCGGCGCACAACGAGGGCGACATCATCGCCGACACCCTGGACCACGTCCTCGACCAGACCCGTATGCCTGACCGCATCGTGGTCATCGCCGACAACTGCACCGACAACACGGTCGACATCGCCCTGGCCTACCAGGACGCCTACCCCGACCTGATTGCCGTGCACGAGACGGTCGGTAACTCAACGCGTAAGGTCGGCGCCTTGAACCAGGCCTGGGACCTCTACGGTGACGCCGCGGACTACTGGATGGCGGTTGACGCCGACACCCGTATTACCCGTGTGTCGATCCAGCAGCTCGAGGAAGAAGTCCTGAGCAACCGCAAGATCGCTGGCGTGATGTGCCGCTACTCGTTCAACCAGTCCGAAGCCAAGAGTGGCCTCGTCTCCAACTTCCTCGTGCGCATGCAGCGCATCGAGTTTGCGAGCTGGAACCGCGACATTCTCCACCGTCACCGCAACACCTACGTGCTCGGTGGGCAGGCCACGCTGTTCCGCGTGTCGGCCCTCTCGGACGTCACCACGACGTTGCGTCGTCCCTGCCCGTGGACGGTTGAGTCGCAGGTGGAAGACATGGAGCTGACCTGGCAGTTGCAGGCGCTTGGCTACTCGACACTGATGTCGGCCACGGCTCGCGCCTGGGCCGGTCCCATGTTGACCTTCAAGTCACTCTTCGCGCAGCGTCGCAAGTGGGACAGCGGCATCATCAAGTTGCTGCGTCGTGACGGTATGAACGACACGACGAAGTACCCATGGTGGTTGCAGTTCAAGATGGGCCTCGACATGACTATTCGTGTCATGTTCGCGGTGCTCTTCTTGACCGCCCTCACCCTGCACGCCTTCGTCTGGCTCTGGCTGTGGGCTATCCCACCAGTCCTGGCCGCGTTGCTGAACTTGGACATCGCTGCGTCGATGCCCAAGCGCACCGGAAGCGACTTGTTCGCTGGTGCGACGTTGATCCTCGTTGAGATTTACCTGTGGTTCCGTATTGCGGCATGGTTCGTGTCGTGGATGTCGGAGCTCTCGGGATCTGACGTGGACCGCTGGGAAGCCCAGTACAAAGCCGAAAATAAGAAGACCGTTTCGACCGCGGTGCGAGCACCTCGGGCGACGGTCGCCCAAACCAGAAAGGTCTCTGCCTAATTATGTCGAGTTCCCTTGTCGCCGCCATCGTTCTCTCGAACCCTTTTCACCACTTCATGGTGTGGGCTCGGGAACACGCCCCCAAGTCGCTGTACTCCGACTTGGGTGTTGCGTGGAGCGTTCTGGCCGCTCTCACCTGCATTGCCGTTTTAGACATGATCATCCACGTATTCCGTCCCGACCGAGGTAAGCCATGAAGTTAGTCAAATCCACCGCACTGCTGGTGCTCGCCGGGGCTACCGTCGCGCTCATCAACGGCAGTCTCTCGGCCACTGCGAATCCGCACGTTGCCGTCAAGGCCACGCACGCCAAGCCCGCCGTGAAGAAGGCCGTGAAGCACACCGCTTCATCGGTCACCTACACCAGCTCAGCGACGTACACGGCCCCAACCACCTACACCGCTCCGGTGACCTACAACGTGCCGACGACCTACACCTCGCCGACCACGTACACGGCACCCACGACGTACACGGCGCCCCGCACCGTGGTCCACGTCGTGACCAAGACGGTGTACCAGTCCGGACCTAAGTCGTCGAGCAAGCCCGGACGTCACGTCCCGGTCGCTCACCCGACCTACGTGTCCAAGACGCCCGGCGTGCTGTACAGCATGGCCATCTCGGGCGGCACCGTGGGTGGCGGACAGATCAACCTGTTCGGTACCAGTGGCTACGCCTCAGTAGCGGGCACCAACGTGTCATCTGCTCAGTCGATGCCCCTGGCCTCACTCGTTCAAGAGTGGAACGCCTCACCCCTCGTCGCCAAGGTCCCCGTGATCGTGCGCGTCAGCGGTGGTTCGTCCTACATCGTCGAAGTGTCGGCACCGTCCTACGACGCCAACCAGGGCCTCGTGAAGTTTGAGTACTCGCCGTGGAACCTGAACCAGCCCATTAGTGCTCGGCTCTTGGCCATCGCCGGACCTCACTTCAAGCGTGGCGCACCCTACGCCTTCGGTGGCGGTTACGTCTACTTGACCGTACCGAGCCAGAACGTGACCAACGGCTGCGCCCTGGTGACGTACTCGATCTGCACGAGTGTCAACTTGTTCCAGGCCAACCTGTCGGGTCTCGACCTGTCGCACGTGCAGTTCACGCAGGGCAACCTCGACCAGGCCAACATGGACAGCACCAAGCTGGACCACGCCAACCTGTCGGGCGCTCAGGCACTGTTGTCCAACATGAACTACGCCACGCTGGACGGTTCGACCTTGACCAACGGCCTCTTCGGCCAGGTGACGGCGCAGAACGCTTCCTTCAAGAACATCAACGCCGACGGTCTGAACATGACCAGTGCGAACTTGACGGGATCAACGTTCCAGAACGCCGTGCTGGCCAACGCCATCTTCAACCAGGTGAACGCGACGTCAACCGACTTCTCGAACGCCGACTTGATGGACGCAGCCGTAGCCCACGGACAGTTCAACAACGCGAACTTCTCGGGAGCCAACTTGGCGGGTGCGAACCTGTCCTTCGCGGACTTCTCGAGCGCCAACCTGACCGGAGCGAACTTCGCCGGTGCCAACCTGTACGGCGCCAGCTTCACTGGTTCGGTCTTGATCGGCGCCCAGTTCTCGGCCACCACCGAATGCCCTGACGGCAACATGGCGGCGGCTCGTCCGAACTGTGGCTTCCAGACCTCCACGACCAACCCCAACTCGGGCCACTAGTCATGAAGGTCACCGTTATTGGTACTGACGAGCAGGGACTCGAGCTCGCCTCGTGTCTCGCAGTGAACCACCACTCCATTGCGCTCGTCGCCACTAAGGGTGTCGGTTTTAGCCAGTTCCACCTCGACCTGATTGAGAGCCACGCGCTGCGCCTTGTGCAGACGCCGAGCGAATCAGTCACCGGAAGTGAGATCGTGATTGTCTGCGGTCGCAACCTCAACATGCTCCGCCAGTCGGGCCTGTTGGACGTTGTCGAAGGCATTCGTCGCGAACTCGATCATGGCACGGTCCTCGTGATTCGTGCCGCGCTGTACCCGGAGGTGCTTGATGATGTCATCAAGCACCTCCGTCGGCCCGACGTTGTCGTCGTCGCCAACCCGAATTTCCTTTCCGATTTACTTTCCACCACTAGCCAATTGGAGTTCCAGTCATGACCACCACCACTAAGAAGAGTCGCGTTGAGCGCTCGATCAACTTCCACCCATCCAACACCCGTCCCGCCCTGGTCATCATGGCCGCCGGCCGGGCCCGTCGCTACGGGGCCATCAAGCCCCTCGCACCGGTGGGTCTCAACGGAGAGGTCTTGATCGACCTCATTGCCCAGGAGGCACTGACCGCGGGATTCCGCGAGTTCGTCATCGTGGTCAACGAGGACTCCGGTCCCATCATCGCCGAGCACATCCGCCGCCGCTGGTGGTCGAAGTTGTCGGTCACGCTGGTCATCCAGTCCACGACCAACGGCACTCTCGGCGCCGTGCTGGCCGCTGAGCAGGCACTGCTTGCCGGTCGTTGCTTCGCCGTGGCCAACGCTGACGACCTCTACGGCGTCCACGCCATGACCTCGCTGTTCGAGTACCTGCGTGACGAGCGCACCTCGGCTGCCGTCGGCTACCAGATTGGTAACGCCGTCGTCGGTGAGCGTCCGGTTAACCGTGGCACCTGCCAGGTTGAGAATGGTCGCCTGACCGACATCAGTGAGCGCCGCGGCGTTCGCAAGGTCGCTGGTGCGTTCTTGGTCGACGACGGGGACGCCCCCGAGACCCTCAGCGCCGACACCGTGGTGTCGATGAACCTCTGGGGTTTCAAGTACGACGTGTTGAAGGACATGAAGGTTGCCTACGACGCCCACGACTTCGCAGCGGGCGACGAG